>CAKRTP010000020.1 GCA_934402155.1 uncultured Blautia sp.
ACACCCACAAGGAAAATACATCCCAGAACTGCAAGTGCCTTATAAAGTTCTGTAAAATTCGGATCCTGCTGTCCAAGCAATGGAAGGATAAAATCATCCAGCAGATATCTGAGCGAAAGTGAGACTGCTGTCGTCGCGATCGCACTTAAAAGAATACAGATAAAAACAACGATAAACTGTATTTTGTAAGTTTCTGTCACATATTTCATAAGACGCTTTGCCGTTTTTTTGTTAAATCTGGGTTTGCCTTTCTGATTCATATCCGGCTTTTTCTGATCACTCATCCTCTTCTCCTCCTTTCACCTGAGACTCATAAACTTCTCTGTAAATATCATTTGTCTTAAGCAGTTCTTCTGAAGTTCCCACTCCTGAGATCCTGCCGCCTTCAAGAACAATGATCTGATCCGCATCTTCAACAGAAGAGACTCTCTGTGCAATGATGATCTTTGTAGTATCCGGAATCTCCTCTCGGAATGCTTTACGGATCAGAGCATCTGTTCTGGTATCTACCGCACTGGTGGAATCATCAAGGATCAGGATCTTTGGCTTTTTCAGAAGGGCTCGCGCAATACAGAGACGCTGTTTCTGTCCACCAGAAACATTATTTCCGCCCTGAACGATCATCGTATTATATCCTGCCGGAAATTCATTGACAAAACCATCGGCCTGTGCCAGTTTACATACTCTTCTCACTTCTTCATCGGAAGCGTGTTCATCACCCCAGCGGATATTCTCATAGATCGAACCGAAAAAAAGGACGTTTTTCTGAAGGACCATGGAAACCTGATCACGAAGTACTTCCAGATTGTAGTTTCTTACATCGATTCCACCAACCTTGACAGAACCACCTGTCACATCATAAAGACGAGGGATCATCTGCACCAGTGTCGATTTTGCACTTCCGGTTCCACCTATGATTCCTACTGTCTGTCCGGCCTTGATATTAAGATTGATGTCTTTCAATGAGAGATTTCCGCCCTCTCCGGCATAACTGAAGTCTACATGTTCAAAAATAATATCACCACTCGGAACCTCTTTTACTGCATCAGAGCTGTCCTGCATTTCAGGAACTTCATTCAGAACCTCTGTAATACGGTCTGTAGATGCCTCTGCGATCATGATCATAACAAACACAAATGTTACCATGGACAGAGACATCAGGATCTGCAGCGCATAAACAATAACGCTTGTCAGCTCGCCCGTTTCCATTGTTCCGAACACAATGCTGCGTCCGCCGATCGCCGCGATCAGAAGAACCACCGCATACATCATAAACTGCATGACAGGAGAGTTCCATGCGACAATTTTTTCAGCCTTTGTAAACAGAGCATAGACATACTCGGAAACCCCGTGAAATTTTCTGATCTCATAATCTTCTCTTACAAAAGCTTTGACCACGCGGGCTGCATTAACATTTTCCTGAACAGAATTATTCAGTTCATCGTATTCATCAAACACTTTTATAAAATGTGGATGCGCTTTTTTTGCAATATAAATCAGCGTTCCGCCGAGAACCGGAATCACCACCAGGAATAAAAGTGCAATCTTTACATTGATAAGAAGGGTCATGATCCAGGACAGAAGTACCATGATCGGTGCCCTTGCCAGAAGACGGATACTCATCATGTATGCCATCTGTACGTTTGTGATATCAGTTGTCATTCGGGTAACAAGACCAGATGTAGAAAAATGGTCAATATTTTTGAACGAAAAATCCTGTACCTTGTAAAAAATATCATGGCGAAGATTCTTCGCATATCCTGCTGCTGCAACTGCCGCCATATTTCCGGCCTGAACGCCAAAAAACAGAGCCAGCATCGCCATTGCAACCAGGACGATTCCCCTCTGTACGATATATCCAAGATCACCGTCTGCAATACCGACATCAATGATCTTTGCCATCTCCAGAGGGATAAGCACTTCCATCAATACTTCAAGAATAACAAGAATCGGGGCCAGAATGGACTGTTTCCTGTATTCTCTGATGGACTTAAAAAGCGTCTTATTCATCTTTTTTATTTTCCTCCTTGTTCATTTCTGAAATATTATGAAACATCTGCCACAAAATCTGTTTGCAGAGCATCATACTCTCCTCAGGGATTCCTTCCATCAGTCTTGCCTCTGTCTTCCGGATCTGTTCCAGGATCTTCGGCCGTATTTCTTCTGCCTTCGCAGTCGGAACAATACGCTTAAGTCTGGCATCCCTTTTTACACTTTCTCTGCGGATATACTCATGGTTCTCCATAAGCTTAAGAATGCCTGTGACTGTAGATTTCCTGATCCGGAATTCCTCTTCAATATCCTTCTGATAAATATCTCTGTGAAGAGATTCCAGAAGAACAAATTTCAGCACATGCTTCTGCATGACTGTCAGATCATCATTTGTGATCGCAGACTCCACATTACTGCAGTTTCTCTTCATCTGATGTGACAGCATATGGATAATTCTTCCCATATGCATCTCTTTCAGTTTTTCATCTGCTTCCTTCATTGAAACACAGTCCTCTCCTTTCCTTGATTGATTTCCTGCCGGACAGATATCCGCAGCCTGATGAAGACAAGTCAATTGCTCCAATCAATTAGTTCGTGTCCTAACTTTTGATATTATACAAACATGTTTTTTTAATGTCAAGTTATTTTCTGCCATAAAAAATGCCCCTTTACAGGGACATTTTCTGACTTTCATATAAACTTCGCACCTCATCCGCCATGGTTCTGCGCGGAAAACAGATACTTCCAAGCTGACGTACCGGCATAATCCCCATGAGTGAATTTGTCACAAAACATTCATCATAATACATCAGTTCCTCCGGATAGATCACGGTTTCTTCTACTTCAGAGGTTTCAAGGACATATTCCCTTAAAATCCCCGGTAGAAGTCCGCAGAGAAGCTGTGGGGTATAGATTTTATTCTTACGAACAAAAAAGATATTGCTGACCGTACCCTCACAGAGCTGTCCTTTGGTGTTCAAAAAAATACGTTCCTGAATACCGGCCGCTGTGGCTGCTCTCTTTTCCAGAATACAGTCTCCATAGTTCAATGTCTTATGATATACTATCGACGAGGTTTCATTTCGTCTTACTTTACTGATATCTGCAGTAAATCCCCGAAGATAGGCTTCTTCCGTATAGGGATTTCCCCGCATCTGAAAAATAAGATTCTCTTTGGAGAGAATGATCTTGATTGCTCCGTGACGGATATCTTCTGCTTTCTGTTTGGCAAAAAATTCATTTATTCTCTCTTTAGTGACTCCTCTCTCCAGGAGAGTACCAAGATTAAAAAACTGAGCCGCCTTCTCCATTCTCTGTAAATGCCGGTCCAGCAGGAGCGGTCTTCCCTCTTCTACCGCAATCGTTTCAAATATCCCTAGGCCAAACAGAAAGCCCTCATCCAATACGATCTCCATACGCTTTTCTCCCATCCTTTTATTTTAACGCTTCCAGAATTGCCTTCGCCTTCTGAAGTGTCTCCTCATATTCAAACTCCAGATCCGATTCTGCTGTAATTCCGCCTCCTGCCCCCAGAAAATATTTTCCATCTTTATGAAGCGCAGTGCGGATCACAATATTAAAATCACAGTCCCCGTCCAGAGTAAGATATCCTATAGAACCAGTATACAGGTTTCGTTTCCCATGTTCAAGTTCATCTATGATTTCCATCGCACGATATTTCGGGGCACCGGTGATCGATCCTCCCGGAAATGCTGCTTCCAGAAGATCCACAAAATTTCCGCCTTCCTTCAGATCACCCTCGATATCAGAAACAAGATGAAAAACTGTTGCATATTCTTCTACTGTGAACAGTTCTGTTACTTTTACACTGCCTGGTTTGCATACCCGGTTCAGATCATTTCTCTCCAGATCCACGATCATGAGGAGCTCGCTCTTGTCCTTCTCAGAATTTTCCAGTTCTGTGCGCATCAGAAGATCTTCTTCTTTCGTTTCCCCTCTTTTTCGTGTACCCTTGATCGGTCTTGTATTGATATGACCCTTTCTCATCTTGAGGAAACGTTCCGGCGAAGCACAGACGATCTGAAAATCGCCGTAATCCATATATCCTCCAAACGGAGACGGATTGTTCCTGCGAAGATCATAAAAAACATCCAGCGGCGCTTTGTCACTCTCGATGGTAAGCTGCTGTGTCATATTTGTAATATAGATATCCCCTTCTATAATATAGTGGATCATATCATCTACTGCTTTTTTGTACTCTTCTTTCTCAAAATTCGGTGTCACGATAATATTGTAAGAAGACTTCTGTTCTGCTGCTTTCTCCGTTTTCTTCAGAAGCTTCTGTTCTATTTCTTTGATTTTCCCGAAGGCATCCTCTGTAATTCCGTTTGCGATCAGGTACGTTTCTTTTTTGTGGCAGTCTTCAATAAGATAGACATCATAAAAAATAAGAACTGCCTCCGGGATTTTGACGAGATCTTTTTCTCCGGACGGGACTCCCTGTAATTCACGCCCATAATCATAGGAAAAATATCCGACTGCACCGGAAACCAGCGGAAGTTCGCTTTCATTCTGATCTGTATGATCTTTCAGATAACATCTCAGGTAATCCTCAAAAGTAATCTGTGTTTCTTCTTTCCCGTTGATAAGAAACCTGTCTCCGTCCTTTATCAGTTTCAGATATGGCTGCGTACCAATGATGGAATATCTTCCGAGATCATTGACCAGTGAAGAATCCAGAAATACACAGTCAGGCTCATCAGACAGTGCATGGAATGCCTCTGCTGCCGGTATATATGAATTTAATTTTTGAATCTGTCGCTGTTTCTGATACATGGTTTATCCTTTCTGTCCTTGTCATATTCTGTCGTTCTGTCTGCACTCCTCTGCGATTCTGCAGAAATTTTCCAGTATTTCATGTCCGTACTCCGTAAGAACTGCCTCCGGATGAAACTGCACCCCATACAGAGGCATTATCCTGTGAGAAATCCCCATAACGGCCCCGTCTTCTGCGACTGCATCTATCTGCCAGTCTGCCGGTACACTCTCTTTATCCACGATCAGAGAATGATATCTCGTCACATAAAATTTCTCAGGAAGTCCGCCAAAAACTCCTGTCCCGTCATTGTGGATCGGTGTAACCTTTCCATGCATCGGACGTTCACCCTTATGCACAGATGCACCACTGCAAAATCCAAGCACCTGATGTCCGAGACAGACACCAAGAATCGGAATCCTTCCCTGAAATCTCCGGACAGTCTCAACACAGACTTCTGCATCCCACGGCCGTTTCGGTCCCGGCGAGAGAATGATCCCTTCTGGATTCATTCTTTCAATTTCTTCCAATGTGATCTGGTCACTTCTTTTTACCTGGATCTTTCGTCCAAGTTCCTCAAAATAAGCTTTGAGATTATATACAAACGAATCATAATTATCGATCATCAGATACATGCCCATTTTCCTCCTGTATAGTCAGAACCTGCATTTCTGCTTTATTGGAACATCACAACACAAATTCCTCTAAAACAAAAAAAAGAGATAACAACGGTGCACAAAAAATGCACACAGTCGTTATCCCTGTCGGTCCGTAATCTGTGGGTTTATATAGTATTTTCATGCTACCACAGACAGCCTTTTCCGTCAAGGTTTTGTTTTTCCTGTCGACTTTGTCATTTTTTTGTCATTCTGCTGTAAAATGATGGGGTTTTTTTGATAAATTTCATCTTTTATGTCACGTATATATATGCTATACTAGGTTCGAAATGAATGCTATGCAAAATAGGATTTTATGCGTCAAGTGTTCGGCGAATGGGGAGTTGTCGCTGAAACGAAAAGTACGTCTTACGGTATATTATCCGCACCCGTTGCAACAATAAGAGGATATCTCGTATTGTGTAGGGATACGTTTTTCGACATACGTTCTATCACAATTGGAGATATCTTTTTGCTTTTACAGATTACAGTATTATCTTGATAAAAAGAAGACAATCTCCATAGTATCATAAGATTTTATTTATTATTCAAGGAGGTTGTTTTTTTAATGGTAGACAAAGCAAAAGTAAAAGAAGCCATCCGTCTTCTTCTCGAGGGAATCGGGGAGGATCCTGAACGCGAGGGACTTAAAGATACACCGGACCGCATCGCACGTATGTGCACAGAAATTTATGGCGGTCTGGATGAAGAAGCTGATCAGCACCTGCTGAAACAGTTTCAGGTAGAAAACAATGAAATGGTTCTCGAAAAAGACATCACTTTCTATTCCATGTGTGAGCACCATTTAATGCCATTTTACGGTAAGGCACATGTGGCCTATATTCCTGATGGCAAGGTAACCGGACTCAGCAAGCTTGCACGTACAGTAGACGTCTATGCAAGAAGACCTCAGATCCAGGAGCGACTGACCGTGCAGATCGCAGATGCCCTGGAACGTGTTCTTCAGCCAAAAGGTGTCATGGTCATGCTTGAGGCGGAGCATACCTGCATGACTATGCGTGGAATCAAAAAGCCAGGCAGCAAGACCGTGACTGTCATCACCAGAGGCGAATTCAAAAACAACACAGAACTCCAGAAACAGTTTCTTGCTATGGTAAAAGACTGATGGATATACAGATGAAGAGAGTCCAGGCTATCTGGGAGCATCCTCTCTATCAGCATAATCTGGAAGAAATGACCCGGATAGAAGCAGACCGCATTTTCTGCCGACATACACCGGAACATTTTCTTGACGTAGCACGTCTTGCCTACATATTTGCACTGGAACGAAGCATTGCCTGTTCCCGCGAACTGATCTACTGCACTGCCCTTCTCCATGATATAGGACGTGCAGAGCAGTACACCACAGGTGTACCTCACGATGAGGCCGGCGCAGTCATTGCAGAAAAAATCCTTTCCGATCTTGGCTTTTCTTCCGAAGAAAAAAGCTCCATCATCTCTGCTATCCGGGAACATCGTTCTTTCAGAGAAGAACCATCTGTGCTTGGTCAGCTCATCTGTGAGGCAGACAAAAAATCCAGGAACTGTTTTCTCTGTAAAGCTGAAACTGAATGTTACTGGTCTCCGCAGAAAAAAAATATGACGATTCAATACTAAAGGAGAGTCTTTCATGAAAATAGGAAATCGTGAATTTGATATAAAAAACAGAACATATATTATGGGAATCCTCAATGTAACACCGGATTCCTTTTCCGACGGCGGCAAATGGAACTCTATGGATCATGCGCTTAAACACGCGGAAGCCATGATCGCTGATGGTGCCGATATCCTGGATGTCGGCGGCGAATCCACCCGTCCTGGTCATACTCCGGTCAGCGCAGAGGAAGAAGCTGCCCGCGTCGTTCCGGTCATTGAAGCACTTCGCAGTCATTTTGATGTACCGATCTCTGTCGATACATATAAAGGAAGTGTCGCAGACGCTGCTGTCCAGGCAGGTGCAGATCTTGTCAACGATGTCTGGGGACTCAAATACGACCCGGAAATGGCAGGTGTCATCGCAAAGCATGACGTTGCCTGCTGCCTGATGCACAATAAAGCAAATACTGAATACAATAACTTCCTTATTGATATGCTCGCCGAAACACAGGAATGCGTAAACATCGCCCGAAAAGCCGGCATCAAAGATGAACGTATCATCCTGGATCCAGGTATAGGTTTCGGCAAAACTTACGAGATGAACCTTGAAGCCATGAATCATCTGGAACTTTTCAATCAGCTTGGATTCCCGGTACTTCTTGGGACCTCCCGTAAATCCATGATCGGACTTGCACTTGATCTCCCTGTTGACCAGCGTGTAGAAGGTACTGTTGCAACTTCTGTCATCGGAGTCATGAAAGGCTGTGCCTTTGTCCGTGTACATGATGTCAAAGAAAACAAACGTGCCGTGCTGATGACGGAGGCAATTCTTGGAAGGAATATAAAATAATGGATAAGATTGAGATCAGGAACCTTGAGATATTTGCAAACCACGGAGTATTTCCGGAAGAAAATGTACTCGGACAGAAGTTTATTGTATCTGCCACTCTTTATACAGATACCCGCAAAGCCGGTCTGACCGATGAACTGACTGCCTCCATTCACTACGGGGAAGTCAGCCATATGATCACAAAGTTCGCCAAAGAGCACACCTACAAGCTTCTGGAGGCTCTCGCCGAAAACCTCTGTCAGATGCTTCTTCGTGAACTTCCTTTATTACAGAAGATCACACTGCGTATAGAGAAACCATGGGCTCCTGTAGGACTTCCGCTGGATACTGTTGCTGTCGAGATCACCCGAAGCTGGCACACTGCCTACATAGCTTTTGGCTCCAATCTCGGTGACAAAAAGAAATTCCTGGATGACGGGATCCAGGGACTTAAAGATACCGCCGACTGCAAAGTAGAATCTGTGTCCGAATATCTGGTAACAGAACCTTACGGCGGTGTAGAACAGGATGAATTTCTGAATGGTGCCTTGAGACTTCGTACACTTCTGACTCCGGAAGAGCTTCTTGACAGACTTCATGAGCTGGAGGCTGAAGCCAACCGTGAACGGCTGATCCACTGGGGACCACGCACTCTTGACCTTGACATTCTGTTTTATGACAATGAGATTATTGACACACCGGATCTGCACATTCCGCATATTGATATACAAAACCGTGATTTTGTCCTGAAGCCACTGGATGAAATTGCTCCATATTACCGTCATCCGGTACTGAACAAAACCATCCATCAGCTTCTCGATGAACTTTGTGCCAGATAAAACCTGTCCAGACCTTCTGAACCCGGGATTACACCCCGAGGCTCAGGAGGTCTTTTGCTTCTTTCAGGCGTTCATAAAACTGTATATAAAAATCCTCCGATTCTTCATATGGCTTTGTATAGAAGCGGCTGATCACATACATATTCAGGTTTCTGATAAGCTCCGTATCCTCCGTCTGATAAAAAACCTCCTGCACATCCAGAAGAAACTGATGCCAGTCCCAGACAAATTTCTCATACTTTTTCAGATCCGGCGTGTCGATCCATTTCTTCACCTTGATCTTGGAACGGTTTTTCTTTGCACATTCATGGATCTGAATAATATATTTAAAATTTTCCTCCGTATAATATCTTCCCAGAGGAAACAGACGACAGAAACCGGGACGGATCGCATGTACAGAACATCTTCCTTCTTCATTCAGAAACACACACCTCTCTTCGCGCCCTTTCATCATCAGATGCGGAAGGATATTTCCGTCTGACACGCCAAGTTCCAGAACAGTTCCGATCAGTTCTGACGGATCTCTGTCAAGTCCCCTGGCCAGACGACAGACATCATAAGGATCCAGGATCACCGAATCACCCATTCCCTTACAGCAGTCACAGCAGCCTTTACAGTCCTGGCAGTCTGCCTTTACCATATCATTTGCATCATATAATCTTCCATCTGAAATCTCTTCCAGAGTCACTTCACGCCGCATATTTCCACCTCATTCTCTCTAAAAAAATATATTCTTTATCATTGCAAGCCTTATAATACAGGATTATAATAGACCTTGTCAATTATCAAGAAAATGGAGGAAATCTAAAATGCGATCTCTCGCAATCTATCTGAAAAATTACAGGAAAGAAAGCATTCTTGCACCTTTCTTCAAATTTCTGGAAGTTGTGTTTGACCTGCTTGTTCCCGTAGTCATCGCCCAGATCATTGATGTGGGTATCACAGGAAACAACCGTCCCTACATCATTCAGCGGTTTTTTATCCTGGTCCTGATGGCTGCCGCCGGACTTACCGTCAGCATCACAGCCCAGTATTTTGCTGCAAAAGCCAGTGTCGGTTTTGCTACTGAACTGAGGCAGGCTGTCTATGATCATGTACAGAAGCTTTCCTATACGGAACTTGACACACTTGGAACAGACACCCTGATCACCCGTCTGACTGATGACATCAATCAGGTACAGAACGGTGTAAATATGGGGCTTCGTCTTCTTCTCAGAAGTCCGTTCATCGTACTCGGCTCCATGGTCATGGCATTTACCATCAATACACGATGCGCCCTTGTGTTCGCCGTTGCGATCCCGTTTTTATTTCTGGTCGTTTTTGTGATCATGTATCTCAGTATCCCTCTTTTCCGAAAAGTGCAGAGCCGCCTGGATACTGTCACAAGACTGACCCGTGAAAATCTTACGGGTGTACGTGTCATCCGTGCTTTCTGCCGTGAGAAAGAATCCGTACAGGAATTCGATCAGAGCAACGAACAGCTTACCCGGTTAAATGAATTTGTCGGAAAACTTTCCGCACTTCTCAACCCGGTGACCTATGTTCTGATCAACATTGCAACTGTCATCCTGATCAACAATGCAGGTCTCCAGGTAAATATAGGAAATATGCAGCAGGGTGAAGTCGTAGCTCTTTATAACTACATGGCCCAGATGATCGTTGAACTCATCAAACTTGCTTCCCTGATCATCACCCTGAATAAATCAGCTGCCTGTGCAGGGCGCGTAGCAGATATCCTCAAGGTAAAAACCTCTATGAGCTATCCGGAAACTTCTGCTGCTCCATCTGCCGGTGAAACTGCACTTGAATTCGAAAACGTTACTTTTGCCTATGCAGGCTCCAGTGCACCAAGTCTTACAGATATCAGTTTCTCTGTCAAAAAAGGACAGACTGTCGGTATCATCGGGGGTACCGGAAGCGGTAAATCTACTCTTGTCAGTCTGATCGCACGTTTCTATGATGCCACCCAGGGTACTGTCCGTATGGATGGACAGGATATCCGGACCTACAGCCAGCAGAAACTTCGCCAGAAGATCGGTGTCGTACCTCAGCGTGCAGCACTTTTCAAAGGAACGATCCGTGAAAATATGAAGTGGGGTCGTGACGATGCCACAGATGCTGAGATCTGGGATGCTCTCACAACTGCCCAGGCACGTGAGATCGTCGAGGGCAAGGACGGACAGCTTGATTTCCGTCTGGAACAAAACGGACGTAATCTCTCCGGCGGACAGAAGCAGCGCCTTACCATTGCACGTGCCGTCATCAAAAAGCCGGAATTCCTGATTCTGGACGACAGCGCAAGTGCGCTTGACTTTGCCACTGATGCGGCGCTTCGCAGATCCCTGCACCAGCTCAGCGGCAACGTTACTACTTTTCTGGTATCACAGCGAGCTGCCAGTATCCGGCAGGCAGATCTGATCCTTGTCCTGAATGACGGAGAACTGGTCGGCAAAGGCATACATGATGACCTGATCCGCTCCTGTGAGATCTACCGTGAAATCTATTTTTCACAGTTCCCTGAGGAACGGGCAAACTATGATTCTTCAAAAACTGCTGTTTCCAGCAGCACTGCGGAGGTTACATTAGCATGAGTACAAACAAAAAAACGATATCAGATACCAGCAGTAAAGACACTCTCTTCAAGGTTCTGCGCTTTATCGGAAGATACCGTCTGCTGCTGATCTTAAGTATCATCCTTGCAGCAGTCTCCGTAGTCCTTCAGTTATATGTACCGGTACTGTTCGGTGATGCGATCGATCAGGTGATCGCAGAACACAATGTAAACTTCCAGATGATGTGGTACTATCTTTCCAGGATCCTTGTCATGGTCATTGCATCCAGTCTTGCTACCTGGATCATGAACATCATCAATAACCGCGTGACATTTTGTACAGTACAGGATATCCGAGCCAAAGCAATCCGCCATATCCAGGTACTTCCTCTCTCCTATCTGGACGGGCACAGTACCGGTGACATCATCAGTCGTGTTATTGCAGATGCTGACATTCTTTCTGACGGTCTGCTGCTTGGATTTACACAGCTTTTTACCGGCATCGTAACAATTATCGGTACGCTGATCTTCATGTTCTCCAAGAACTTCTGGATCACCCTGATGGTCATCGTACTGACACCGCTGAGTTTTTTTGTCGCCAGATTTATCTCTTCCCGCACTTTCCACATGTTCCGGAAGCAGAGTGATGCCCGCGGCCGTCAGACTGCTCTCATCGAGGAAATGATCGGAAACCAGAAAATCGTTCAGGCATTCGGCTATGAGGACAAATCCTCTGCCCGTTTTTCCCAGATCAACCAGGAGTTAAGAGACTGCAGCCAGAAAGCCGTCTTTTACAGCAGTCTCACCAATCCATCCACACGTTTTGTAAACAACGTGATCTATGCAGGTGTGGCTCTGGTCGGTGCCTTTCTTATTCCCGGCGGTGCACTCACTGTAGGTGGTCTTTCTGTACTGCTCTCCTATGCGAATCAGTATATGAAGCCATTTAATGATATCAGTTCTGTTGTCACAGAGCTTCAGAATGCACTCGCCTGTGCTGCCAGGATCTTTGCGCTTCTTGAGGAAGCTCCTGAAACTCAGGATTCAACAGAAGACATCTCCGATGTCTGTGGAAAGGTCGACATCAATGATGTCAGCTTCCGTTATGTTCCTGACAAAAAACTGATCGAGAACTTCAATCTGCACGTTGAACCTGGCAGACGAATCGCGATCGTCGGTCCGACCGGATGCGGCAAAACTACCTTTATCAACCTTCTGATGAGGTTTTATGATGTGAGTAGCGGAACCATTTCCATCGACGGACATCCGATCAGCGAAATTTCCCGCCATTCTCTCAGGAGCAGTTTTGGTATGGTTCTTCAGGAGACCTGGATCAAAACAGGAACAGTCCGCGACAACCTCAACATCGGAAGACCGGATGCGACAGATGAGGAGATCATTGAAGCGGCAAAGCGTTCCCACAGCTGGGAATTCATCCGTCGTCTCCCGGACAAACTGGATACCATGCTCAAAGAAGACAGTCTCAGCCAGGGTGAAAAGCAGCTCCTCTGTATTACCCGTGTCATGCTCTGTCTTCCGCCTATGCTGATCCTTGACGAAGCAACATCCAGTATTGATACCAGAACTGAACTTCTTGTTCAGGAAGCTTTTGACCGCCTTATGGAAGGCCGAACCAGCTTTATCGTTGCCCATCGTCTTTCTACCATCCGAAATGCAGACGAAATCCTTGTCATGAAAGACGGAAGTATCATTGAACAGGGATCTCATGAGGAACTGATGGCAAAAGGCGGATTCTATCAGAATCTCTACAACAGTCAGTTTGTCAGGGTCGCTGAATAATTTTCACCAGAAAAAAAGTCCTGTCTGAGGCAAAATGAAAAGTCTGATCTCTTCATCTGTCTCAGCAGGACTTTTTTTATAATTCAATATTTTTTATTTCTGTGCATCCAGATATTCCTCTGTCAGTGCAACTGCATCACGGATACAGTCCGGGCAGGCACGAAGCATCTTGCCTGTCTCTACACCCTTGAGTTCCCGACAGAGATAAGAACCATTCTGCTCTGCAAATCTGTTGATATATGCCTTTACCTTTTTGTAGGTATCCCCCTTTGTCAGTTTTCCTTTTTCCGGATCACCTACACTGTTCTCAAGTCCTATCACCATCATCATTCCTGACAGTGCGCCGCACATATCCATGATTCCCATTCCAAACCCGAATCCTTCTGCGATCCTGAACATTTCTTCCTGGTCAACACCAAACTCCTCACAGAATGAACATGCAACTGCCTGTGCACAGTTGTATCCTTTGTCATGAAATGCGATCGCCTGTTCTGCTTTTGTACTCACCTTTTATTCCTCCTGGTATCATTTATTTGAAAAAAAATGTTTTATAAACACATACATCACAATAACAAATGCACTGATATACCCCAGTGCCCCCAATGCCGGGATTCCCCATAGTTTTGGCTTCATATCTGTCGTACAGATGATACTGGAACTGATCAGAAGAGCCATCACCCACAATCCCATTACAATGTTTCGCACCAGTCTCCGCAGGAGCCTGGAAAGATCATTTGCCACATGAAGATCCAGGTTGATCTTGGTCTGTCCCTTCATACAGCCCTGAAGAAAGTCAGCTGCAAGAGACGGAACCTCTACGGACTTCTTGAAAGCACGGTAAAGATTTCTGCTGTTTGCCTTGATTTCTTTTTTCCAGCTTCCCTCACTTAAGAATTCTTCTTTGATGCGCGCTGCTGCAATCTGAACCATGTTGATCTCCGGGCTGATATCTGCCAGAACTCCCTCTACATGTGTCAGGCCTCTTGCCAGCATCGTCAGTCCATGCGGCATCATGATCTTATTTTCTTTCATGACCTCCATAAGGTCCACCATAACCTCTGCCAGATCAATATTTCCGATATCCGCTGTCCCATATTTCTCCATGAGACTCTGAATGTCCTGATAAAGTCTGCTGTGATCCGGTTTTCCCTTAAATTCTCCCAATGCCAGCACTGCATCCTGGATTTTCCCGATATCCTTAAATGCCACTCCTTCCACAGCCTGACTGATCAGCTGCCGGTCTCTCTCTGTGAGTCTGCCCATCATTCCCATATCGATCCAGACTATCTTTCCGCCCTGGATCCGAACATTACCAGGATGAGGATCTGCATGGAAAAAGCCATCCTCGATCACCTGCTTGATAAAGTTATCTACGAATTTACTTCCAATCTCGTTCAGATCATACCCATTCTGAAGAAGCTTTTCTTTGTCATTGATCGCAATGCCATCAATATACTCCATGACCAATACATGTGTTGTCGTATATTCCCTGTACAGGATCGGTATTTTTACAAAAGCAACGCCCTTGTTCTTTTTGGCAAATTCCGAAATATTGGCAGCTTCTGTAAGAAAATTCATCTCCTCCTGCGTTACAGTCCACAGTTCACTGAGAACCATATTAAGATCTACAGCACCTTTGATACTGACCGGCGGCATAAGCCTCACTGCTTTGTGCATCAGTCCAATGTCCCTCGCCATCTTCTCATAAATACCCTTGCGCTGTACCTTGATGACAACCTCTTCTCCTGTTTTCAATACAGCACGATGTACCTGTGCAATAGAAGCTGAGCCAAGAGGTGTTTCCTGAATCTGCTTGAATTCCGCCTGCCACGGACATCCCATTGATTCTTCCAGCACCTCGATCACTTCAGAAAAAGGCATCGGAGGCACATCCGAGCACAGTTTCATCAGTTCATCGCAGTATCTCCTGGGCAAAATATCCGATCGGAGAGACATAAGCTGACCCAACTTAATATAAGTTGGGCCCAGATCTTCCAGTATAAGACGAAGTTTCTCCGGAGAGATTCCCCGTGTAATAGAATGTTTCTTCAGAACAGCTGTGATTTCCTTCAGACGGTCTCCATATCCGTTTTTCTGCTCATTTTCTCTGTCTGATCTGTTCATTTGCTGCTCCGTTTCTCCTTATTATTCTTCCGGTGTTTTCTCTGTTTCTTCTGCGGACTCTTTATCCTCTGGAATTTCTTCTTTCTTTTCCTCTTCTGCCTTCGACGCTTCCATCTTGAGAATCTGTTCTTTCAGTTCTGCAAGCTGCTCCGGTGAAAGTTTCGCAAGAGTATCCCTGATATCTTCCCCTGGTGCTTCCTTTGAAGGAGATGTCTTGGTCTTGATAGTATCTTTGATGTTGTGCTTCAGTTCCTGATTCAGAACCTTGCCCTGCTCTACAGTGAGCTCACCCTTCTTAACCAGTTCATCCAGAACTTCTCTGG
This sequence comes from uncultured Blautia sp., assembly GCA_934402155.1. Taxonomy (GTDB): domain Bacteria; phylum Bacillota; class Clostridia; order Lachnospirales; family Lachnospiraceae; genus Blautia_A. The sequence continues at coordinate 15,487 of CAKRTP010000020.1, forward strand.
ATTTCTCTGCTGTCACTGCAACAGTTCCTACTCCCGCAAGTAAAAGTTTCTTAAGTCCGTCTCCTAATTCCATAATGTGTCGCTCCTTTCATTGGTTCTGTCATTCATTATGAACAACTGCCTGCAAAACAAATCTGACTTATAATTGTCTCAAAAACATAATTCCCTTCGGTACAAAAATCAGAAGTCCGATGATCGCTGCCATGATCGCTGCGATCAGAACCGCCCCGGCTGCTGTGTCTTTGGCAATCTTTGCAAGCGGATGACGCTCTGCAGTCACAAGATCTACCACAGCCTCCACCGCTGTATTGACCAGTTCCAGTGCCATCACAAGCCCGAACAGTCCCAGACAGATACACCATTCTGTAACGGAAAGTCCAAGAACAAATCCCGCAATTATAACAAGCAGCGTAACTGCGACATGTATCTTCATATTCCGTTCGTTTCTGATACATGTAAAAATCCCCTCAAACGCATAGCCAAAACTTTTGTGCAGAGGATCCTTCTTTTTTCCTGCCATTTCGCTCACCTGCCTTCTGATCTTTTCCCTCTGGTGGTTAAGACATATTATACCAGAATTATCCTAAAACAACCAGTCTTCTGTAAATTTTTTTGTATTTATTCACATGCCCGTCAAAATCGCTCTTGACATCCCCATACAAAAGATGATACCTTACTACATGTAAAATTTCCAATCAAAAACCAAATGACGAGGTATGAGAAGATGCAGGAATTAAAACCAATTAAAGAAGGTAAAGTACGTGAGATTTATGACAACGGCGACAGCCTGATCATGGTTGCTACTGACCGTATCAGCTGCTTTGATGTCATTCTCAACAACGAAGTCACCAAAAAAGGTACCGTACTGACACAGATGTCCAAATTCTGGTTCGATATGACAGAGGATATTCTGCCCAACCATATGATTTCTGTCGATGTAAAGGATATGCCGGAATTTTTCCAGCAGGAGAAATACGACGGTAAATCCATGATGTGCCGTAAACTCAATATGCTTCCAATCGAATGTATCGTTCGTGGATATATCACAGGAAGCGGCTGGGAAAGCTACAAAGAAAACGGCACTGTCTGCGGCATCAAACTTCCAGAAGGTTTAAAAGAATCTGATAAACTGCCGGAGCCGATCTACACACCATCTACCAAAGCAGAGATTGGTGATCATGACGAAAACATTTCTTTCGAGCAGAGCATTGACCACCTGGAGAAATATTTCCCGGGCAGAGGACTTGAGCTTGCCGAAAAGCTTCGTGACAATACCATCGCATTATATAAAAAATGTGCAGAATACGCACTGAGCAAAGGAATCATCATTGCCGACACCAAATTTGAATTCGGTCTTGACGAAGATGGCAACATGGTGATCGGAGATGAGATGCTCACTCCTGACAGTTCCCGTTTCTGGCCTCTGGAAGGCTATGAACCAGGACATGGACAACCATCCTTTGACAAACAGTTTGCCCGTGACTGGCTCAAAGCCAATCCTGGAAATGACTGGACACTTCCTCAGGAGATCGTTGACAAGACAATTGCCAAATATCTTCAGGCATACAAGATGCTCACAGGCACAGAACTTGCATAATATATGATCATAAAACTGTCCGATATCCCATCGGGCAGTTTTTATATTGTCAGCAATTATCTTATATCCTTTCAGGTTCTTTTTTAAAAACTTGCCAAAGCCATAAAAACAGTATATAATAAAAAATGCATATTTTTACCATTATGCTATTTATTTTATCAAAACACCAAAGGAGTGAACATTTAAAGTGGACATACGTGACACTTACCAATTTATCATACTTGCTGTTCTGCTGGCACTTTCTGCATTCTTTTCATCAACTGAGACTGCACTGATGTCTGTAAACAGAATCCGCCTTCGTGCCCTGTCAGATGACGGCAACAAGCGTGCTGCCCTGGCTCTGAATATTCTGGATAACAACACACCCAAGATGCTCAGTGCGATTCTGATCGGCAACAACATCGTGAATGTATATGCATCATCTCTTGCAACTACACTTGCATACCATCTGGGCGGCTATATGGTCAGCATTGCAACCCTGGCTCTGACTGTTGCAATTCTGGTATTTGGAGAGATCACACCTAAGAACTATGCCACGATCAACTCAGAAAAGATCACCCTTCGCTATATTACGGTCATCCATTTTCTGATGACTGCCATGACACCGGTAATCTTTGTGATTAACCTTATTTCCAGATTTTTTCTGTATATCCTGCATGTAGATCCAGACGATGTCAATAAAGCCATGACGGAAGAAGAACTCCGTACCATCGTGGATGTCAGTCATGAGGATGGTGTCATCGAGTCCGATGAGAAAAAAATGATCTACAACGTTTTCGATCTCGGAGATGCAAATGCCAAGGACATTATGGTTCCCCGTGTAAATGTAACGTTTGCCAACGTAACCAACACTTACGAAGAGCTGATCGATATTTTCCGCACAGACAGATTTACCCGTCTTCCTGTCTACGAGGATACGATGGATAATATTATCGGCATTATCAATATGAAGGATCTTCTCCTGTACAATCAAGACGATCCCTTTGATATCAGGAACTTTCTTCGTAAGCCTCATTTCACTTATGAATACAAGGACATTTCCGATCTTCTTGTCGAAATGAGAGAATCCACCTTCAATATTGCCATCGTACTTGATGAGTACGGTGAAATGACCGGTCTTATTACTCTGGAAGACATTCTTGAGGAAATTGTCGGTGAAATCCATGACGAATATGATGAAAACGAAAACGAACTCATCAAAAAAATTTCCGACCACGAATATATCGTCGAAGGTTCCATGAGCCTTGATGACGTCAATGATCATCTTCATACAGAGTTTACCTCTGAAGACTACGATTCCCTTGGCGGTCTGATCATCGAACATCTTGATCGTATACCGGAGGATGGAGATGAAGTCATCACTGAAAATAATACCCGGCTTGTCGTTGACAAACTTGACAAGAACCGTATTGAACGGGTACACGTCTACCTTCCTGAACATACGACTGATGAGTCGGATAATGCAGACGAAAGCAAAGAATCCTGATACAATAAAAGCCCACGGCAGCGATCATACAGATCTGCGCCGTGGGCTTTCATATTCTGTTAATCTATCAGATCATTCTGAAACCTCGACAAATGCTCATACGGAAGGATCAGCCTTCCCCGAAACAATCCGCATCCGTCGTTGATCAGACTATTATTTACCGCTGCGAACATATTGACATCCACTTTTGAAAGTTCCAGTTTCTGAAGACGCATTCCTCTCTCATATGCCTCATCAAAATAGATACACTCTCCTTCCGGGATCGCATCTCTCCGGGATCTCTCTTTGTCCTGTCCCTTTTCGTAGCCCAGATGATTTGCCGGACCGATTTCTGCCACATCATCCATAGACTTTGTGCGAAGCTGAACCTCCACAAAACATCTGGAACTGTTATCATAAAATGTGATATGTAAAGACCGGTAATCCTGCGGATTTCTTCCTATAATATAGTCACGGTAATATGGACGAACCTCATCCTTCATAAACTCTGACGAACTTTCCATAACACCTCTGGCCGGTTCCACTGTAAAGCCTCGCTCCTCCAGAAATTCCGGAAGCGCATTCGCAATCTCATAAAGATATTTTTCTTCTTCTTTTTCTCTGTTCTGTCCACTCTTCAGGTGACATCTGGGCATGGAGATCACGATCCTGTATGCGATCAGATCACGAAAGCAGGTCAGTTTATTGCGTATTTCAGAGACAGATGGATATGTTCCATGTTCCATATGATAATCGTAAATATACTCTGCAATATATCCGTTAAATTTCTCCTCTGCGCGGATCAGTGATTTAATTCTTCCCTTAAATGTAAAAGCCAGAAACGGATACTCCCTGGCCATATATTTGTAAAACTCTCGAATCTTCTGCGACTGTGCAGTAAGGAAATCATTATGCTCCAGAAGTTCTGTGATCTGCAGAAGAAAATTGCAGTGTGCCAGATCAATTTCATTTTTGTTCTTTCTTGCATCTTCTCTGAGATCTTTTGAGTAATTATGCAGAATTCTCAAAAGTGTATCTCCCGAATACAAGTAATCATTCAGTGTGATCATATAACCTGTCATCTCCCTCATCCGCTTACCAGGCAATATTTTCCCCAAATACTGCCTGCCGGATAATTATATTCTTTTATTATAGTATAATTCTCTTTTACGAACAAGGTCTTTTTTGTGCATAAATATCCACTTTTGACTATTTATACGTTACTGTTCGCTCCGTTCACAGTAACGTTTATACTCTTTTATAAATGATCGGATCATCATATCCAAAAGTTCTCTTACCGTTTACCTCCATACTCTCAGATACCTCCAGACATTCATCTGAAAATCTCTCCCACAGTTTAAATTTCATAACAGGCGTAAACTGGCTTGTACTGCCGCCTTCCCAGACACCATCCTTTTCACGATAAAGTGCCGGTGTGAATTTTTCCGACTTTTTCAGTTCGCTGTAATCAACCGGAAGCATGGATGCATACGTAAATATATTTTTTGCATTGCCTTCCGGTATCTCATAAGATGAAAGCAGAATTCCCTCCTCTTCTTCTGTAAACAGGAAAAGATGGGCAGATGCATGCTTCTTTCCATTTGTCTCATAGTAACTCTCTTCTACAAGAAATTTTCCCGGAAAATCTGCAGGAAGATTTTTAATCTTGTCATTGCATACTGTGTTGACATGTTCCGCATAAGGATATATTTTTCCTGCTTTCTGCATCTTGGAATACTGTTCCTTATTATCAAAATGTCCTGTCAGCACCTTCATAAAACGCTCAAATCCTGACCTGTTTTCCTTACTGTTCAACATAATTTTCCTCCATTCTGCAGATTTCATCTGCTTAAAACATAAGTTGAAGACCCATTGCGATGATCCACATATATGCACATGTCTTTGGAATCATCAGTAATCCGACCTTAGGTTTTGTTTTACTGAATAATGTTACCGGAAGATAACATCCAAAAGAAATAAGAATAGCTGCCACCATTCTTGTCATATGATAGTCATTTGTATTTCCGGAAATAGCATACAGAATGATCACGCCTATACCTGTAACCGCAAAAACAGCATTTCTGAGCACGGATAATTTCATATTTCCCTCGTCCGTACACCAGTTGTTCTGTGGAAGAACACATATAAGTATTCTGATGATCGCTGATATCCATATCATCGCTTCTATCGCCACCGGCGCTTTCAGATCCGGAAAAGTATATTTCCATACATACATTAAAATAATATAGAAGACTGTCATTGTAATGGATGATACCTGCAGGCCAATCCCTAACTGTCTCTTTATTCTGTCATTGCTTCCATGTACAGTTCTGATGATCCTTGGTACCAGATGAAATGCATCACCACCACAAAGTGTCAGTGTCAGTATACCATAAAGAACAAATAAAGTATTTCCTTTTGAAAGTACAAAAAATAAAATTGCCGCAGCCAGGTCAAAGATCAGATATCCGGCATCAAAAATTGCTTCCATAATATCCGGCATCTTAGGTTTATAGTTTTCTTCTCTCATATTTACTGCCCCTTTTCAGTTGATTGATTATCATACAAATATTATTTCAGATAGAACATCTGCCAGAGTCAAAATAGAACTGTCTTTTTCTTTACACAAGATCTGTTGTCACTCGCTCTTTGTATTGCCTTTCAGACACTGCTCCGCATTATCACAGATTTTGCTGAATACTGTCATACACATATTCTTTTCTTCTTCTGATAAACCATGCAAGACATTTTTTGCAAACTGCCTCTGTGCTTCCAGACCGGCTTCTATGATCGGTTCTGCCTGATCTGATAAAACAATCTCAACATGTTTTTTATTGATGGTACTCTGGATTCT
>CAKRTP010000021.1 GCA_934402155.1 uncultured Blautia sp.
GGTATGCTCGCTCATCCACACATTTCCTTAATGCATCCCCGGAAACAGCGATCTTCACGATATCATCCTCTGTGACCGCCTCTTCCATTCCTTTTCCAAGGAAAGCGGCAACTTTCTCCGGTCTGTGGCAGGTCTTCTGGATCAGCTTTCCGAGAGCATCCATACCAACGACTCCGATAACCATCTCCGCAAACTCTGGGATCACTGGCTCCCGCTCTCCCGGTACTTTGAGTGGCAGACGCTTTGCGCCGTCTGCTTCGATCAAAAGGACATCTGCGAGTCCTCTCAGTTCCTCTAATTTCTCTTCCGGAAGACAGCCAATCTTCCCCGTCTCGCGGTCAAGACTGGCTGCTACCGTATAGTGATATCTCTGCAGATCCTTCCGAACCTCGTCAATATCGCCGTCTTCCGCAAACGGACGGTCTGGTTCATAGGCCATATGGGTAGTCGTTGTCACGACCACTTTTTTTCCGCCAGAGACAAGTTCTTCCGTCAGCCGGAAGATCAGACTTGTCTTTCCTCCTCCACCAACTACGGCGATCGCTGATGTTGTTTCTGCATCAATTGCCAATGCTTCCAGAAGATTTTTCTGCATCATGGAAGAACTCCGTTCGCCATCAGAACCTCCACCACACTTCCGGCAATACAGCGGGCTTTGTCCGAGATGGTATTACAGTTTTTCTTCTGCTCTTTACGCGGATCGATATCTGCGATCTTCATCCCTTCCGGTACTTTGTATCCATCACGGATGATTCCCCTGAGAACCCCTGTCAGAGAAGCTCGTACCGGTGTTTCACCGACCATCGCTATGATCTGATCCTTTTCTACAATATCACCGATCCTGGAACGATTATGCATGATCCCTGCTGCCGGTGCATGGATCACACGTTCCTTCCCATATCCGGCGATCACACCTGGAACACCTGTATTTGGTGCAGCCGGACCTTCCGAAATGATTCTGGCAAGATCATGTCCTCTCTGTGTCTCCACAACAAAATCCACGTCTTTGCCGGCCTCAAACCCCGGTCCAAGAGCCACCGTAAGAGGAGCCATTTCTCTTGTCGTCCCAAGATTTTTTTTGGCAAGGATCGCATCGATCATTGCATCCGGTTTCAGTTCTTTTGCTGCCTCTCCGCTCTCATCGACAAGAACAGGAATTTCTCCGGCATCCCAGACCTTCTGATATTCGTCAATTTGGCTGATCAGACGCCCTGTAATTCCCTCAACACGGGAAATTCCGTCGTAGACGGCCTCCCCGAATGAAACTTTCCTTCGAATCGCACTGGGTTTTCCGCATTCCAGCACCAGCACCTGATAACCGCATCTGTGCAGTCTGTGGATCACTCCGCTTGCAAGGTCTCCGCCTCCTCGAACGATCAGTCTTGTTTTATGTTCCATGATGTTTCTGTTCCCTTCTGTATATCATTGTTTTTTATTTTCTGCATTTTCATGCATAACCTTTTCCACCGCGTTGACAATGTTCTGGTAGCCTGTACAGCGGCAGAGATTTCCGGACATTTTTTTCCGGATTTCTTCTCTGGTCAGTTCTTTCCCCTGTTCAAGAAGCACTGTTGCCGACATGATAAAGCCCGGTGTACAGAATCCGCACTGAATGGCACCTTCCTCGATAAATGCTTCCTGGATCCTGGTAATCACGCCATCTTTTTCAAGACCTTCCAGGGTACGGATATTTTTGCCTTCTGCCCAGACTGCAAGGTAGATACAGGAGTCTATGGTTTCACCATCTATGATAACTGTACAGGCACCACACTCACCTACCTCACAGCCTTTTTTTACCGAAGTAAGGCCAAGACGATTTCTCAGCATATCGAGAAGAGATTCTCTCGGATCCACATACTCAGCCACTTCTTTTCCGTTTACCGTACATTGTACAAGTACTTTTTCTCTTTTCATGCTTCCTCACCTCCACAGCCGGTTTCCAAAAGTCCTGCCCGCACGGTATGGATAAGTGCCCGACGTGCAATCTCTCCGCCGATCTGAAGCCTGAAATCTCTCGATGCCCTCCAGGAATCTCTTGGATTTATCTCACTTCGGATACTGTCCTCCAGCTTCTGGTATAAACTTTCATCAATCTTCTGACCTTTCAGCATTTGCTCTGTCTTCACACAACGGTAAGGAACCGGAGCAGCCACACCAAATGTGATCCGAACATCTTCCAGGATATTTTTTTTGAGATCAGTTCTGCTGACTACACTGCAGCTTAAAGTTGCAATGTCCATGGCATTCCTCATCGAATATTTGATATAATGCCCATGATATCCCTCATACTCAGCACGTGGGATGATCACATGCGTCAGAACCTCTCCCTGATGAAGATCAACACGTCCCGGTCCAAGGTAAAACTCTCTGACCGGCACTGTTCTTCCTCCCCCGGCATTCGCTATCTTAAGAAGAGCGTTATATGAAAAAACTGTCGGCACACTGTCAGCGCTGACTGCGCCGTTGCAGATGTTTCCTCCGATCGTACCTATATTTCGGATCTGCGGACCTCCAACCTGATCTACCGCTTCCCCAAGCACAGGAATACACTCCTGTATGACGGGATCTGCCGTAATATGAGAAAACACGGTTCCTGCTCCTATATAAATATCTCCGGAATCTTTCTTTTCAATTCCTTTGATTTCTTCAATATCGCGGATCGATACCAGGGAAGTACCTGCCATTCTTCCCTCACGGATCTTGATCAGAACATCACTTCCCCCTGAAATGATCCTTGCATCCGGATGCTGCATAAGAAGTTCCACTGCTTCTGAAACGGATTTTGCATTATAATAATTTTCAATATCATACATAACAAGCTTTCTCCTCTCAGTTCAGGAATGCTCCGCCTGGATCAGTCCGTTTTTTCGGAAACCATCGATCAGCTTCTGCGGTGTCAGCGGATTCTCGTTGAATGCGATTCCTGTCGCATTCAGGACTGCATTTCGGATAGCCGGCGCACATGGAATAGCCGGTGGCTCACCTAATGCCTTGTTTCCATATGGTCCTATCGGATCATCCAGTTCAACAAAACCAACATTGATCTCCGGAGTATCCATCATAGTCATCATCTTGTAATCCAGAAGATTTCCATTCAGCGGTCGTCCTGTCTTTTCATCCAGGATCAGCTGCTCGCTGATGCCATACCCCATGCCCATGGACATGCCACCCTGAACCTGCATCTCGGCAAGCTGCGGGTTCAGAAGTTTTCCGCTGTCATGCACATTGATGATATGAAGGATTTTGATCTTTCCAAGCTTGATATCCACCTCAACCTCCGCAAAACAGCAGCCTGTCGCGAGCGTGTTTTTTTTCACCTGCTCAGAGACTTCTGCAGTCAGAACAGAAGAATTTGTCAGGCTGTAATAGCTCTCTTCTGCCAGTGCCTCAAGAGAGAGTACCTGTTCTCCGTCTGCCCAGATCCAGTTATCACGGAGTTCAAGTTCTGTAGTATCAAGATCCGGAAGCAGTGTTCTTGCATAAGCAAGGATCTTGTCACGAAGGAGCTCCGCACAGTGGCGTACTGCTGTTCCTGTGACAAAAGTCTGTCTGGACGCATAAGCACCTGTATCAAACGGTGAAATATCCGTATCCTGTGTAGACATGATATGTACATGCTCCATATCTGTCTGAAGTGTCTCTGCGACCATCTGCGAAAAGACGGTATCTGCCCCCTGTCCGATCTCTGTTGCTCCGAGAATAAGCTGTACACTTCCATCCTGGTTCATCGAAAGTCTTGCGCCTGATATTTCCAGGGAGATTGGCCAGACACCTGTCTTATAGGAAAACAGTGCCATTCCGACACCTCTTCGCACGTCTCCGCTCTGGCTGGCATATTCTTTTCGTTTTTCATCCCAGTGAATAAACTCGGCACCTTTTTTGAGACATTCAAAAATGCCATTTGAATTTGCTGCGATCGGTTTGAGATATTTGTCTTCATAATAACCCCTGATCAGGTTTTTTCGGCGAAATTCCAAGGGATCCATATGGATCGCATTTGCCACATCGTCCATAAAACACTCTATTGCAAAACAAACCTGCGGGATTCCATATCCACGCATCGCACCGGCAACCGGCGTATTGGTATAGACGGTATATGCTTCTCCCCGGATATTCGGACAGGCATACTGCAGTCTCCAGGAGGTCAGTCCGTTCGCTGCAATCGCATGACCATGAGATGCATAGGCACCCTGGTTGGAACAGGAATGCATATCCTTGGCAAGAAGTCTGCCCTCTTTGTCCACACCTGCTGCAAGATCAAATTCAATCGAATGGCGGGTTCTTGTATTGCAGAAAGTTTCTTCTCTGCTGAGATCCAGTTTGACCGGTCTTCCGCCAACCTGCGTGGTCAGAAATGCATTCAGAGGCTCATAGAGAACGTCCTGTTTGTTTCCGAAACCACCGCCGACATAAGGCTTGATCACACGCACGCGTCCCCACGGAATTCCCAGTGCCTGTCCGATCACCCGGCGGACGATATGCGGGATCTGCGTGGAAGTCACTACTACGATCCGGCCTTTTTCCATGTATGCATAAGAGATCGGATTCTCAATATGACAATGCTGGACGATCGGTGTCTTGTAAGTTCCGCTGACGATCGTCTCTGATTCTTCCATTCCTTTGTCCACATCCCCGATAAAATAGTTGGAACGTGCCAGTACATTGTCTTTCTTGTCAAAATGGATCGGCGGATTACTTCCCCGCATGGATCTGCGCGGATGGATCTCGACCGGATATTCTTCATATTCCACTTTGATCAGTTTCAGTGCCCTGGATGCTGTGATCTCGTCCTCTGCAATAACTGCGGCAATATCATCTCCATAATAACGTACCCGTCCTGTAAGAAGATTTCGGTCAGCCACATCCTGATGTGCCGGCTCTACCGACCATGGATGCCCCGGTGTCGGATAACAGTGATCCGGAACATCTTTAAACGTCACAACCTTCACAACACCTTCCAGAGCTTGTGCTTCTTTTGTATCAATCAAGGTCACAATACCATTTCCGATCGATGCATGGAGCACTTTTGCCACCAGACACCTTGGCGGTATCAGATCCTCTGTAAATTTGGCTCTGCCGGTTACCTTTTCATATGCGTCTACACGCGGAACGCTTTTTCCTATCATAACCTTTCACCTGCCCTCATTTCATTCACAAATCAGAAGCTTTTTTCCTGTTTTCTGAAAAATCACCTGATATAAAAAGAGCCGGCTGAGTTCCAAGAAACTTGTCTGTTCCCCTCTGAACTCACGTCCGGCTCCGAACCATGCTATTTTCCACTTCAGGTATTTTGTTTATCATAGCTACTGCTCACTCCGTTCACAGCAACTTATCAGATACACTGATTGTAACATATTTTACAGCATGATTGCAATCTGTTTTAATAATTTTCAGACTTTTATTACTGTTCACTCCGTTCACAGCAACTTGGTCAAATTTATTTATCGTACAGGTGTAAAGATTCCCCGCAGATCATGGATCACACCACGCGGGCATTTGACTGAACACATACCGCAGCTTAAGCAGAGTTCCTCATCGATCACTGCACAGTTGTCTGTCACCTTGATTGCTCCTGCGGTACAGGTTTTCTCGCAGATTCCACAGCCGATACAGCTTACCTCGCACTGCTTCTTTGCCGCTGCACCTTTGCTCTTGTTTGAGCATTTTACTACAATGTAGTCTGCACATTCATGGATATGAATGATCTGCTGCGGACAGGCTTTGACACATTTTTTGCAGGCAATACATTTGGATTCATCAACTTCTGCAACCCCATACTCATTGATGGAGATCGCGCCAAGTTTACATGCATCAACACAGGCACCACAGCCGATACAGCCGTCACTGCAGCCTGTTTCTCCTTTTACCGCCCTGCATCCACCGTTACAGGCTACAAGGGCTGCCCTGTATGGAAATTTCTTTTTGACTGCCATAATCAACCCTTCCTTTCGTATGGTGTTCCGACAAGCGGGAGGTCATATCTGCGGATTCCGTCATATCTGAAGTATGCATCCGCGATCGCCGGTGCAGTAGGGATCGAAGTGATCTCTCCAATACCGATTGCGCCACAGGCTACCTTGAGCCCCGGCTTATCCACAACGATCGCCTTGATCTTCGGGATCTCATGAGAACGGAACAGTCCAAGAGAACCATACTTCTGTATCGGTCTGCAGTTTTCGTCGATCGGATACTGTTCTCTCAGTGCAAATCCCATGGACATAACAACTCCGCCCTCAATCTGTCCCTCGCAGGACAGCGGATTGATGGCCTTTCCGACATCATGTGCGGCAACCAGCTGTTCTACCTTACCGGTCTGCGGATCCAGGACACACATCTGGGTCGCATATCCATATGCCACATGAGATACCGGGTTCGGCACATTCGCACCGAGCGGATCTGTTTTTGCCAGATACTCCCCGTAATATACGATCCCCTTCATATCCTTAAGTTCTTTTCCTTTTTGCCGGTCTTCCATCAGTTTCTCACAGGCTCTGCGGCATGCCTCTCCTGTGATCATGGTCTGTCTGGAACCGGAAGTTGTTCCGGAATCCGGAGCGATCCAGGTATTACTTCTCTCATATACAATATCATCATATTTCAGATCTGTATTGGTAACCACCATCTGCACAAGAACAGTTCCAAGCCCCTGACCAATACAGGAAGCTCCGGAATAAATGTGAAGCTTCTCATCATCCTCGACGATCAGTTTCACGCGGCCCGTGTCCGGGATACCAACGCCGACACCGGCATTCTTCATCGCACAGCCAATTCCGACCGGTTTTCCTGCTGCTATTGCCGCATCATAATCTTCCCTGACTGCCTCCAGAGTCTCAATAAGACCTGTGGATTCATCTACGATCTGCCCGTTCGGAAGAACTTCTCCCGGACGGATCGCATTGCGGTAACGGATCTCCCACGGAGTAATGCCGACTTTGTCTGCCATCATATTCAGCAGCGTTTCTGTCGCAAAGCAGGTCTGTGTCACACCGAATCCACGGAAAGCTCCTGCCGGCGGATTGTTTGTATAATAAGCAGTTCCCTCAATTTCAAAATTCTCATAATGATACGGACCTGCTGCATGGGTACATGCACGCTCCAGTACAGGACCGCCAAGTGAAGCAAATGCGCCTGTATCTGAAAATACAACTGCTTTTACACCCATGATATTTCCATTCTCATCACATCCCATCGTCATATCCATAGAGAATGGATGGCGTTTCGGATGAACAAGAAGTGATTCTGCCCTGGTCAGCTTTACCTTGACAGGTTTCTTCGTCACATAGGTAAGAAGTGATGCCAGATGCTGTACTGTCATATCTTCCTTACCGCCGAAGCCGCCGCCTACCAGTGCATTCTGCACTTTTACTTTGTCAGTTCCAAGAAGCAGCGAGCATTCATGGAGTGTCTGATGCGCTGACTGATCTGTAGAATAAACAAAAATATCTCCGTCTTCATCATAAAAAGCCACCGCGCATTCCGGTTCCAGGAAAGCATGCTCTGTCCACGGAGTCTCGAAATGTTTCGCGATCACATATCTGGAATTTCTGATCGCTTCCTCTGCATTTCCCCTGCTGATGTGTTTATGTGCACAGATATTATTTTCTTCTTCATCAAAAACTCTCGGTGCATCCGGTGCCGCAGCTTCCTCGATCGTATGCACATGAGGAAGTACTTCGTATTCAACCTTGATAAGCTTCACAGCCTTTTCCGCTGTTTCACGATCTCTGGCTGCCACCAGTGCGATCGCATCACCCAGATAATGCACAAGGCCTCCGACCGGAATCAGAGTATACTGATCGTGTTTCAGATGACCGATCTTATTTTCTCCCGGAATATCTTCTGCGGTTACCACTGCCTCCACACCCGGAAGAGCTTTGGCTTTGGAGATATCGATCGAGAGAACTCTTGCACGTGCATATTTACTTCGAAGAGCCACTCCATAGAGCATGCCGTCCGGATAAAAATCATCCGGATATTTACCATAGCCAAGAACTTTTTCTTCAACATCAATCCTTGACACACGGCTGCCAAGTGTCCAGTTTGGATCACCATCATCCGGAAGTTCCCCTGACCTCAAAATCTTTGCTGCCAGACGGACAGCATCCATGATTTTTACATATCCTGTGCAGCGGCAGTAATTATTACGCAGCGCATACCGGATCTCGTCATCTGAAGGCTCCATATTTTCATCAAGAAGTGCTTTCGTACACATTACCATTCCAGGAATGCAGAATCCACACTGTACTGCTCCGGCCTTTCCATATGCATAGGTATATACCTGTGCTTCCCATTCTGTCAGACCTTCTACTGTTATGATTTCCCTTCCATCCAGAGAATCTGTATCCGGGACACATGCCTTGCAGGTTTTTCCGTCAATGATCACTGTGCAGGCTCCACATGCTCCCTCACTGCATCCGTCCTTCACGGATGTCAGATGAAGCTCATCCCGGAGGAATCTTATGAGCTTCTGATTTTTTGCAGGACAAACATTCTGTCCGTTTACTTTAAATACTGCCATAGTGGATTCTCCTTTCCTGTTCTGCCGGGCATCAGATGCCGGGGCCTCCCCACTTGATTAAGAAGCAGGATCCGGCAGCCTGTCCCTGATATTACCCTAACAGGTAAGTATAGTTATTGATTACAGCACAGATAAGATTTGACAGTCCCTCACTCAGGATACCTGCAGGCTCATCTGCTTTTACAGTTTCTTCCTTGTCTCCGACTCTTATTCTGATTTCTTTATTCTCTGCATCAAGTACAGTGAAACCACTGTTTGTACTGTCCTTCATATCTTCTTCTGTTGCAAATAATGTAAATTTGTCCTTATATGGTGCTCCTGCATACTGGCAGAAGGAACGGCAGTTGCCGCACTCATTGCACATGTAATCAACATGAAGAATCTGCAGAAGTTCCATTTCCGGTACTTCGATCAGAACATTTGCACGGTTCGGACATACATCTGCACAGTTTCCGCAGACACGTTTGTGCGCTGTAAATTCTTTGTTTTCCGGGGCATCTTTTTTCTTAAGACAGTCAAGAAGAGGAGATTTTTCTTCCATTCTCTTTCCTGCTTTCTTTGTGCCCTTCTTATAATTTGCATTTTCAAGTGCATCTGCTGCCAGCTTCTTCACTTCTTCTACGTTGACCTTTCCGCCCTTTTCAAGCTGGCATTCAGCCACCTTTTCTGCGATACGGGTCATCCATTTGTAACCGCCCGGTTTGAGAAGAACTGTTGCCACTGTGACCGGCCAGATACCACAACCTGCGATCTGATCAATATTCTTCTGATCAGCACCGCCTGAGAAGGACATCGGAAGTTCTCCGTCAAAAGATTCTGCCAGGCGCGCTGCCACTGTGATAGAAAGAGGGAACAGTGCCTTTCCGGACATATACATTTCCTCACCCGGAAGCTCCTGTCTCCTGATATCTACCGGGAAAGTATTTGTCAGCTTCACACCAAAGGAAAGTCCTTCCTGCGCTGCTGTCTCTTTGAGACGTTTCAGCATCGGAACTGCATCCTCATACTGCAGATCATCCTTGAAGTGGAAATCTGTAAATGCCATATAGTCATATCCCAGATCATCCATTGCCTTACGCACAAATTCATATCCGAGAAGCGTCGGGTTGCATTTTACATAGGTATTGATATGTTTTTCTCTGAGAAGGTACATGACAATGTTCTCAATCTCCTGAGGAGGACATCCATGCATGGTAGAAAGTGTAATAGAATTACAGATTTCTGACGGAATCGCCTCGATATCCTCTCTGGTCACATGCTCAAAGAGATCGATGTGCTCAAGAAGCCATGTTCTGCACTCTTTGAAAATTTCTGTGTCACGGGCATCCTTCATACCTTCGATAAAATCATCGATCTTTTTGTCTTTGATTCCTTCAAGATTATATCCGCAGGACATATTGAACTGGAATCCATCCGGACTTCCAAGTCCGAACTCTCTGGAAATCACATGAAGTGCCATCCAGCCCTTGATGTACTCGCCCATTGCCTGAGGAACATAAAGCTCTGTAGACCATTCACAGTTATATGCCTCATCCTCTGCCACGATACATGGTTTCGGAACGCAGGCAGAAAGCTCCGGACCATCCATCTTCTGTACTGTCTTCAGCTCAAAGAATCTTGCTCCTGCATAGTAAGCTGCCACCAGATTCTGTGCAAGCTGTGTGTGCGGACCTGCAGCCGGTCCGACAGGATTTTCCAGTTTTCGCCCGAAAATCTCTGTTATTTTTTCCGGATCAGCCACATATGCCTTCTGAATTCCGAAAACCTGTCCTGTTGTCTTATGTTCCTCTAATATCCATTCCATTAACTGTCCAAAAGGAATACTCTTCATAATATCACTCATATTTGTTTTCTCCCTGTAATTTCCCAATACAAAACAATACGCATCAAAATATCAGCTGTTGATGTCTTCTGCAAGTGCCTTTGCAGCCTGACGGCAGTCTGCCATTACTTTTGCCTCATCACATACAAGAACTTCCCGATCTTTCATGAGAACCTTTCCATTACAGATGGTTGTCTGTACCATGGAACCGTTCACTCCAAACAGCAGATGGCTGTTGATATTGTTCTCATTCATCGGAGTCAGCGGATCATAGTCTGCCACGATCACATCTGCTGCCGCACCTTCTCTCAGAATGCCAAGCTCTTTCTTAAAGTAACGGTTTGCAATCTTTGCATTTCCCTCAAAAAGCATCTGCGGAACTTCTCCCCAGGCAGCATTCGGATCACAGAGATGATGCTTGTGAAGGATGTTTGCCACCTTCCAGGATTCCATCATATCATGGGTATAACCATCTGTGCCAAGTCCGGTAAGGATTCCCTTATGCACCAGTTCCATGGTAGGAGGACAGCCACAGGCATTTCCCATATTGGATTCCGGATTGTGTACGACCATAGTATCCGTCTCTTTGATAAGATCCATCTCATGTTCATTGATATAGATACAATGTCCAAGCAGAGTCTTCGGACCAAGGATATCCCAGTCATACAGTCTGTCCACGATCCGTTTGCTGTGTTCTTTCAGGCACTGATGAAGATCATAGATTCCCTCTGCCACATGGATATGATATCCCACTCCCTCCGGTTTCAGTTCCCGGCATAATGCCATTGTCTCATCTGAGATCGTAAAGGAAGCATGCATTCCCATCATCGCAGCCAGCATATCACTGTCATCCTGCTGAGCATGTTTGATAAAATCGACATTTTCCATCACAGACTCTCTGGATTTCTCCATTCCGTCTCTGTCTGAGATCTCATAGCACAGACAGGTACGAATGCCGAGATCCTTCGCAGCTTCCTCGATCTGATGCAGCGAGCCTGTAATATGACCAAAGCTGGCATGATGATCGAACACTGTTGTCACACCGTTTTTGATCGAATCAATATATGTCGCATATGCAGAAAGCTTCGTCTGCTCCAGAGTAAGATGACGGTCGATATTCCACCACATGCCATCCAGAATATCCAGAAAGCCCTGTGGATGATATCCGTTTACACTTAATCCTCTGGCAAATGCACTGTAAATATGCTCATGTGCATTTATAAATGCCGGCATGATGAGTCCACCCCGTGCATCTATAAATTCCGCATCAGGAAATGCTTTCTTGACTTCATCAGTTACCCCCACCATCTTTATGGTGTTTCCATCCATGGCAACTGCTCCGTTCTCAACCAGTGCACAGGATGCGTCCCTTGTGATCATTCTTCCGTTTCCAACAATCAGCATAAAGATTTCTCCTCCTTATCTTGTTAATTATTTCCAACGCTCAATCCTTATGATCCATCGGATTTAGATATTTTATACTATTACTCTAACATACTTTGTGCAGTATTTCAACTATAATACGCAAAATATTTTTGTATATCAAAATATTTTTGTATATTTCTGTCGGTTCCAGCTGCAATAAAAAAAAACACAGCAACAGAACTTTCGCCCCATTGCTGTGTTTTTCTCCTTATCCTGTTTTATTCCGCTTCCATGTAAAGATTCTCAATCGGCAGAAATCTCCACCTTCTTTGCATACTGAAATTTCCTTTCTGCATCCTCCCATTTCTTCGGATCCAGTTCCACCCGGTAGCCATCTCCATTTCCGACATGCCATTCATAAAAAGCCTTCTTCGGAAGTGCATAAGCTTCCATAATATTCATGATCGTGCCACCATGAACCACCAGTGCCGCCTCTGTGATCTCCTCATTTCTGCAGATTTCCAGCACTTCCTCAAATCCTTTAAGATTCCTGTCCGCGCACGCTTCTTTGCTTTCTCCGCCGGGAAACGGCAAAGTCCCGTTGCTGTCGATCCATTCCTGATAATGCGGATTGTCTGCAAGTTCTTTATAATTTTTATTTTCAAACTCACCAAAGTCGCATTCCGCAAGAAGTTCCACCACTCTTTGCTCCTGCATGCCAAACAGTATTTCCGCCGTCTCTCTGCATCGTTTCAGAGGACTCACGAACAGAGCCTGCACCTTCGGATATCTGTCTGTGCCAAGAAGCTTCCGTCCTTCTTCACAGAGAGGTTCATCTGTCACACCAATGTATCTCTGGTGACGGTTTCCCTCTGTCATCCCATGGCGGATCAGCCAGAGCCTAAGCATCTTTGATCACCGTCCCAATCCCGCAGGCAACCCTTGTCACACGATGGCTGAATCCTGCCAGTTTTGTACAGATCCTGCCGACAGCCTCACGGTAAGCCCTGTCAAAGGCATCGATCGGCACAACACCGTATCCGACTTCATCCGATACCAGGATCACATCCGGATTCACACGGATCAGATCCTCCGCAAGTCTGTCTACTGCCTTTCCTGCTTTCATTTCTTTTCGGATATATTCATGAAATCCCAGAATACCCTCTGCATGGGAGATACTCTCCCAATCCGCTTCTGCGCCGTTTACCCAGGTCACCTGCGGATATCTCTTCTCTGCCAGGGCACTTTTTCCCTGAAAAGCGCCTCCAATCATCATTTCCATAATCAACACTCCTATGTCGGACAAACCACGGTCAGGACTGCCAGCACAAGCACTGTCCATGCCTCGCAGAGACACAGGAAATACCCTGACAGATCTCCTGTCGTTCCTCCGAAATATTTCATCGCCTTATGTTTATAAAAAGCAAAAACGATCACAGCCGTAATAAACGTCACCACACCATAAACCGGCTGGATCAGGATCATCCCCACTGCCAGAATCACAAGGTAGACAACCAGCGTATTTCTTACTGTCTGGTCCTGCGCCTTGCGGGAAAACTCCGCTACCGTACCACCTGCGTTGGCTTTTGGCAGAGTGATCACCCCGATTCCGGAAAAGCATCTTGATACCATATATCCAAGTGCCAGGATCTTAATCGCTGTCCGGTTTCCGACAATCTGACTGAAGCCGCCATATAAAACCAGAAAATACACGCACGCTGTGATCACCGCAAACGCACCTGCATGAGAATCCTTGAGGATCTCCAGCCTCTTTTCCCTGTCTCTCCATGAACTCAGGGCATCCGAAGTATCAAGAAGCCCATCCACATGAATTCCTCCGGTCACCAGAACCGGCACAAGGATCAGTGCCACCGCTGTAAATCCTGTTCCAAATCCAAAATATTCTCCCAGCCAGTCAACCACAAGAGTGAGCACACCGGCGGCAAATCCGACAAACGGAAAAAAGCACAGCATGTAGCGCATATTCTCTTCCGTCCAGTCTGCCTGCGGCATGGGAATCTTGGAAAACATGGCAAAAGCGATCTTAAAACTGTTCCACAGACTCTTCACCGCAAGCGCCTCCTTTTTTGTGATAGATCGGGATTCCATAGACTACTTCCACAACTTCATCCGCGATCATTGCGAGCTCCTGATTGATCTTTCCAAGATATTTCTGATAAGTTTTTGTCTCTCCCTCATAAGAAGCTGCTTCAGAAAAAATCTCATTTGTGACGATCACCAGATTCTCTGCCTGTTCCCGAAGAGACTCTACTCCCTTTTTGATCTCCCGGACTGTCCTTTCATGAGCTCCGTTTTCCTGAAACATCTCATTTGCCACAAGATTTGACATACATTCCAGAAGAACCGTACTTCCTTCCGGCACCTTCACCTGAGCAAGTCCGGTATAACATTCAACCGTCTCAAAACCTTTGCCCTGACGCATATTCTGATGACGCTGCACTCTTTTTCTGCTTTCCTCATCAAAAGGAAACATCGTCGCAATATAAACTCTCGCCGCCTTGCCAAAAGCCACTACCTGATCTTCGGCAAAAGCAGATTTTCCGCTTCCGCTGCCTCCCGTTACAAGAATCATCATTTCAGACAAGCTCCTCATACTGTTCTACATGAATATCATCAAAAGTGCTCATAGACTGATAAACTGCCACTCCCATATCGACAAACGGGAACAGCGCCACTGCGCCGCTGCCCTCTCCAAGGCACATATCAGCATGAAGCACAGCTTCTTTTCCGAGAGCTTTCAGTATCAGACGTGCTGCCGGTTCTTTTGACACATGGGACGCGATCATATAATTACCCGCTTCAGGGCAGATCCTCTGTGCAATCAGTGCTGCAACACAGGAAATAAAGCCGTCGATCACAACAGGAACCTTAAATGCCGCACCACCAAGAAATACGCCTGCCATACCGGCGATATCCAGTCCACCGACTTTTGCAAGAACGTCAATCGGGTCTTCCGGATCAGGCTGATGCTTCTCAATTGCCTTTCTGATGGCTGTGATCTTGCGGCTCAGTCCATCACTGGAAAGCCCTGCACCGCGTCCTGTCATCTCTTCCACAGGGCGGTCAAGAAGAACAGAGGCAACGGCACTGCTGGTTGTTGTATTTCCGATTCCCATCTCGCCGGTTGCAAAAAGTCCATAACCTTCCGATGTAAGTCTTGATACCATCTCAATTCCCGCTTCAATCCCTCTCACAGCCTCTTCCCTGGTCATTGCCGGCTCTTTTACCATGTTTCTGGTTCCCATGGCCACTTTAAGATCTGTCGGAACTTTTGTGTCCACAGCCATTCCAACATCTACCGGGTACACATCTGTGCCGCACTGACGGCACATAGTGCAGGCTGAGGTAGCACCTGAGAGGAAATTTTCTGCAACGATCGCGGTAACCTCCTGACCGGTCTGCGTCACTCCTTCTTCTACCACGCCATTGTCTGCACACATGGCAACCAGTGCCCGTTTCGCAAGGTTCATATCCGGGTTTCCTGTAATTCCGGCGATCTGAACGATAATATCTTCCATTTTTCCAAGAGAATGCAGCGGCTTGGCAATGCTGTCCCATCTTTTTCTGGAAATTTCCATTGCTTTCTCATCCAGCGGATGAATTTTCTGAAGTGTTTCTTCTATTGTCATCTTGAAATCCCCCGACTTTATAATTTTAATCTGTAAGATCAGATTTTTTACTTTTTCCTGTTGTAAACACAAAAAACTTACTGAATATGTAATTCAGTGCAAGAACGATAAACTGTGTGATAAATTTTCCTGCCATATCATTCATCCTGCATACTTCCACCAGAAGCCACACGCCTCCGACTTCTATTACCATCGTCACAAGACGTGCGCTGATGAATTTGCAGAACGGACGAAAATGATCTTTAAGTGTCTCACACTTATCCTGAAATACATATCTGGAATTAACGACATACGCAAAGAGAATTGCCGTGATGATCGATATCAGATTTGCTGTATTTAATTCCACACCGCATTTTCGAAGCACAAAAAAGCAGACCAGGTTGACAAGTGTCGTACAGCCTCCGAAGAACACATACCGGACCACGTCATTCTGATAAAAACGCAGGATCAGGTTTTTTATTTTTTTCATAACAATCTCCTATCTCCCATCATGTCTGGCACTTTCGGAGATATCCTCCTCTCCGCGCACGATCCTCGAAACAATATAACGCGGACGGCGTTTTACTTCCTCATAGATCTTGGCAATATAATATCCAATGATACCCAGACTCAGCATGATCGCACTTCCGATCAGAAGAAGAACAAGCATGGTCGTCGTGTATCCTTCTACAGCATGTCCTGTAAAATACTGGATCAGTGAATAAATGATCAGGATCATGGAACCCAGAAAACAGATTCCTCCTCCGACTGTCACAAACTGGAGCGGCAGAGTTGTAAATGCGACAATATTTGTAAAAGCATATTTTACCAGAGACCAGGTAGACCATTTTGATTCTCCTGCCTCTCTTTCATGAACTTCAAATTTTACCGATGTTGTCTTAAATCCGACCCATGAGGAAGTCGCCCGGAAAAACATATTTCTCTCCGGCATGGCAAGAATATTATCCACCACCTGACGATCCATCATTTTGAAGTCAGATGCATTCTGCATATCAATGCCTGTTGCCTTTGACATGATCCCATAGAAAAAGCCTGCACTTTCTTTGTGGAAAAAGCTTTCTTTTCCACGACTCTTTTTTACACCTTCAATAACCTCATAGCCCTGCTTCCAGAGCTCATACATTTCTATCAGTGTTTCCGGCGGATGCTGAAGATCGCAGTCCATAACAGCAATCACAGATCCTGATGCCTGCGCCATTCCTGCAAAAACTGCAGCTTCTTTTCCGAAATTCCTGGAAAAACGCACTCCGAGAACTGCCGGGTTCTTCTGCCCTGCCCTGATGATCTCCTCCCAGGTATTGTCGCTGGATCCGTCATTTACAAGAACCAGTTCATAGGGAATCCCTGCTTCTTCCAGTACTTTTCGGAGAACTTCGCAGGTCTTCCCTACCATAAGGCCCTCGTTGTAAGCCGGAAGCACAACTGACAGCATATTTTTCATGATTTTTGAAACCTCTTTTTCTTTCTGTTTATTAACACTAACACAATGTAGCACAATACCCCGATGCAAGTCAAGCACAGACCCGCCTTAAGATACGGTGTACAGTATACCAGACGGATCTCATGTTTACCCTCCGGTAATTCCAGTGCCATATACATGGTATTTGCTTCCCTGATCTCTGTTTTTTCCCCATCCACATAAGCTGTCCATCCTTCGCTGTACGGAACAGAGATTACCAGTGCTTTTCTGTCAGAAAGAGAAATTTCTCCGCTTATCTCATTATTTCCAAGTTTCACATTGGTCAGAACTTCCTCACCAAGTTTTCTGGTCTGTCTGTCGACCTCTTTCATTGGCTGACAGCAGATCTTGAGGCTGTCAAAACTGTAAACTCCTGTATTTTCAAAAGTCAGAGTGATCGTATGCCTGCCTTTTTCACTGTACCCGGTATTGCAGAGGAAATTGTGTTTTCCGCTGTATGCATTATATTTATTTGTAAAAATCCGAATTGATTTGCTGAGAAAACGTCCTCCAAGCTGAATAGTTGCCTTCTGGCTTTCTTTCCAGTAACGCCATCTGCTGTTCTCTTTGAGAAGCTTATTCTTCTCATAGACCGTCATTTTTTCCCATTTTTTGTCACTGATCATTTCTCTCGGTGACAATCCGTCATAATCCAGGCCTTCTGTGACAAGATAAGTCTCTGCATCGTCCTCCCCCTCAAACACCAGCTTAAGCTGTGCATTCTCCTGCGTGACTATAATCCTGCCGTTTTTGAGACGACACCCGGTTCCTTCTGACGTATAATAGGAAACTTCATGATCATTGAAGTATGTCCGGGTCTTTGGAAGAGAACTTTCCTCAAGAACCACACCCTGCAGAAGTGCCTGCTGTTTCTCTGTCACCGACATTTTATTGTAATCCTCTTCTGATATCCAGGAATCATATGTATATCCAAGAGGCAGGGCATCCTCATTCGCATATGTCAGATATGTTTTTCCTTTTTTCTCAGCCTGACCACACAGCCGGGAATAACCATACGGAAGATACAGTTCTTCTCCCTTCTGAACCACAAAATATCTGACAGAAGCCAGACGATCAAGGATCGTCCTTCCATCCAGATTATTGTAATGCTGTTCCCACGGTGTGTTCAGATACATTTCATCAAAGAAATTCGCAATGCTTGAGCTCGCCACACTAAAATAATAGGCTGTACTGTTTGTTCCCATCTGCATGGCAGAATTTTCACTGGACGAAGCATCCATCTGGTCATAACGATATATGGAATCATCCTCTGTATCCAGAACAGCCAGATCGACACCCGTTTCCAGCTTTTGCAGTGCTTCACCATTTTCGGTAAACTCCGAGAGATAATCTTTTTCATAAGAATACTGATATGCAATATTAAACAAAATACCTGCAATCAGAAATCCTGCGGTCATCAAACAGAGATTCTTCTCTCTCACAAAGATATTTCCAAAGGAAAGTACTGTAAATGTCGAGAGTGTCAGAAGAACCACCGCCAGCAGATTTCTCTGTGTCCTTGCCGCCTCAGGAAAAAGTGCCAGGGCGCAGTAGACCAGAAGCATCATAAATACCCTTCGCTTTTCTTTGAGACTCAGCGAAAACAGTTCCGGATATATTTTTACAAAGATGTATGCGATCAGCATCCCATATGCCCAGATCCAGCGATTGGAAACATAGGAAAATCCATTCAGAACATGACCTGCAAACGGGAGCAGCAAAAAAACATTCAGAAGTACAAATCCAGCTTTAAGTGCTGTGTATTTTTTCTTTTTCGCAAACAGCACAAAAACGCCTGCAAGTGAAACTGCCGTGTAACCGGCAACGCCCCACTGGATCATATTCTCTCCGATCAGACATCCAAGATATTTTTCATAATAAATTTTATCATAAAACAGTGGCACATAATTTTCTGCCTTAAATCGATCTGTTCCAAAAACAGGAACGATTACAGGAAGCAGGATCACCGCTGCGATCAGTACTGCGATCACCGAATACAGCGCAAAAATTCCAAGCCATCTCACGATATTTTTGACAGACCTGTCCGTAAACAGATCAAAATAACGAAAAGCTGCATAAAGCACCATAAAAATGCCCAGCATATAAAAGAAATAAAAATTTGAAAGACCTGCCAGCGCCACAGACAAGATAAACAGGTAAGGTTTTTCTTTCTTATAGATCTTATCAATTCCCAGAAGGATCAGCGGAAGATAAATCATCGGGTTTGAAAAATACGGATGCTTCATTGCAGCATATATTGTCCATCCCGC
Organism: uncultured Blautia sp.; assembly: GCA_934402155.1. Lineage (GTDB taxonomy): Bacteria > Bacillota > Clostridia > Lachnospirales > Lachnospiraceae > Blautia_A. The sequence continues at coordinate 19,085 of CAKRTP010000021.1, forward strand.
AAAAATATAGATCATCGTTCCCATAAAAGTAGCCTGTTTTGAATTCTTATGGTAAAAGCTGTATCTGCTGAATGCAATTCCGGCCAGATAAATGCGAAGAAAGATCAAAAACGCATACAAGATCTCTGTTTTGGACGCAGGGACCAAAACTGACAGCAGTGTCAGCGGATCTCCTATCACATAGTAATGCAGAGTAGTCAGGATATCCGAACCGTATCCGATATGCATATCCCATAACGGCATGGCGAATTCATGTTCAACAAATAATGTATAAAGAACTTTTCTGAGATATTTGCCATAATAAGCCAGTGAGTTCAGATGCTGCGGCACCCCGTCATGACTCCAGACAAGTGATTTCCCATTTGTTAAAAATTTGAGATATAAGGTCAGGGCAACTGCAAGAAAGGCTGCAGTGTATAACAGATAAAAATCTATATTTCTTTTTTTTCCCAGTCTTTTATTCATGTCATTCTCTTTCATAAAAATCTGTATCCTGTACGAAGAAAAAAGCCGCGGTACATAAAAGTACCGCGGCCAACATTAACTCTGAATTATTCTTCTTCGCCGTACATAGCTACAAGTTTATTCAGATATTCATATCTTGCTTTTGCTTCAGATTCGTTCTTAGCAAACAGTCTTGCTGCTTTTTCAGGATTCTGACGCTGTAAGGAGTTGTAACGAACCTCGCCGTTCAGGAAGTCCATGTAGTTCTCCATATCCGGTGTCTTGGAATCCAGAGCAAACTTCTTGTCTGCTGCCGGGTTGAAGCGGAAGTTGTGCCAGTATCCGCACTTAACTGCCAGTTCTTCTTCTGTCTGAGCTTTTGCCATACCTTTCTTGATACCATGGTTGATACATGGAGCGTATGCAATGATCAGAGACGGTCCCGGATAAGCTTCTGCTTCAGCAATTGCTTTAACAGTCTGGTTGAAGTCAGCACCCATAGAGATCTGTGCTACATATACATAGCCATAGCTCATTGCGATGGAAGCCATATCTTTCTTCTTGGTTTCTTTACCGCCAGCTGCGAACTGAGCGATTGCACCTGTCGGTGTAGATTTAGAGGACTGTCCGCCTGTGTTGGAGTAAACCTCTGTATCGAATACCATAACGTTGATGTCACGTCCGCTTGCAAGAACATGGTCAACACCACCGAATCCGATATCGTA
>CAKRTP010000022.1 GCA_934402155.1 uncultured Blautia sp.
AGCGTATGCGCCAGGTAGGAAACGTAGAGATTCCACAGAAAGCGTTTATGAGTGTTCTGAAACTGGATGATAAATAATTATTGTAACTGGGGTAAACAGTAACAATGAATGATCATCCGGAGATCGGAGGATAACAGAGAATGAGAAAAATAAGATCACGTTTATTGCTGACAGGAGCAGTCCTTCTGATGTGTACACTTCTGGCGGGCTGTGGCTGCGGCAGGAAGAAGGCAGTTGATCCTGAGACGGAAGAAGTTATCAAGATCAGCATCACGCCGCTGCCAACTCCTACAACTGCACCGGAGCAGGTGAATTCAGATGCAGTTGTATCAAGCGGGGGTGTAACAATGGTAAACAGTTATCTTGATGAAACAGCAGGTTCAACTTCCGGAAACACAGCAAGTGGAGCGGCAGCTGTGTCAGACAGTACTTCAGCTGCAGATACCGCGAATTCTGCAAATAGTACATCTTCAGATACAGAAGGAGATTCTTCTGACAGCGGAGACGACAGTCAGGAGTATTCGGATGATGGCAGCCAGGATGCTTCTGAGGATGACCAGGGATATGATGACAGTGAATAATATTAAGACATCTCTGGAATTATATGTGCATATTCCATTCTGCATCCGCAAATGTCAGTACTGTGATTTTCTCTCAGGACCGTCTGATCAGAAGACGCAGAATCATTATGTCGATGCACTTTGCCGGGAGATAAGAAGCGTTTCACAGAAGGAATCATATGAGGTTATTTCTGTGTTTGTCGGCGGTGGAACTCCTTCCGTGCTCAGCGGAAAGCAGCTTTGCCGGATCATGGATGAGATAAGACAGGCATTTGACCTGAGTGAGGATGCAGAGATCACTATGGAGGCAAATCCGGGGACAGTCAGTCTGGATCAGCTGAAGCTTTGCCGTAAAGCCGGTATCAACAGAATCAGTCTCGGACTTCAGTCCACGGTACAGCAGGAATTGGAAATGCTTGGCAGGATCCACACCTATGAAGAATTTCTACAGAGTTATCATTGGGCAAGGGAAGCCGGATTTTCCAATATTAATGTAGATTTGATGTTTGCAATACCGGGGCAGACCTGCGAGAGCTGGAAGCATAATCTGGAAACAGTTGCAGAGCTTTCGCCGGAACACATTTCCGCCTACAGTCTGATCATTGAGGAGGGGACTCCTTTTGCCAGGAAGAAGCTGATTCTTCCGAATGAAGATGAAGAATATCAGATGTACGAGGATACCGCAGAGATTCTGAGAAAATATGGATTCCATCAGTATGAGATATCCAATTATGCCCGTGACAGCTTTGAGTGCAGACATAACAAGGGATACTGGCAGTGCACAGAATATCTGGGGATCGGTCTGGGAGCAGCATCTTTATTTCAGGAAAAGCGTTTCAGCAATACCAGAGATATGCAAACATATCTGGCAGACAGTACAGATCCGGAGAAAATCCGCGAAGATGTTGTGGAACTGACAGAAAATAACAAAATAGAAGAATTCATGTTTCTGGGACTGCGCATGACAGAAGGAATTTCAGAAAGACAGTTTGAAAGAAATTTTGGCTGCAGGATAGAGGATATTTACGGATCTGTTCTGGCAAAATATAAAGAGATGGATCTACTGGAACATGCAGGTGAATTCTGGTGTTTTACCAGAAAGGGAATCCATGTGAGTAATCCGGTCCTGGCAGATTTTCTGCTGGATGAGTAGTAAGAAAACGAGTAACTATTCAGAAGGTAGTATCCCGCGAGGTGTTTTGGCATGTTTTTGTCAAAATTCTGAGACGTGATATAATAAAAAGCAGAGGAGGCAGCATAGAGCACTATGGCGGAACATACAACAGAGAAAAAATTTATCCGGATTCGGGGAGCAAATGTAAACAATCTTAAGAATCTGAGTGTGGATATCCCAAGAGATGAGTTTGTAGTGCTGACGGGAGTCAGCGGTTCCGGCAAGTCTTCTCTTGCTTTTGATACGATCTATGCAGAGGGACAGAGAAGATATATGGAATCTCTGTCTTCCTATGCACGACAGTTTCTGGGACAGATGGAGAAGCCGGACGTGGAGTCGATCGAGGGACTGCCGCCGGCAATCTCCATTGACCAGAAATCAACAAACAGAAATCCGCGTTCCACAGTTGGAACTGTGACGGAGATTTATGATTATTTCCGTCTGCTGTACGCAAGAATAGGAATCCCGCACTGTCCGAAGTGCGGCAAGGAGATCAAAAAGCAGACGGTAGACCAGATGGTGGATCATATTATGTCCCTGCCGGAGCGTACAAAGATCCAGCTTCTTGCACCGGTGGTCAGAGGTCGTAAGGGTACGCATGCGAAGCTTCTGGATCAGGCGAAGCGGAGCGGTTATGTCCGTGTCCTGATCGATGGAAATATGTATGAGCTTTCCGAAGAGATCAAGCTGGACAAGAACATCAAGCATAATATCGAGATCGTGGTGGACCGTCTGGTAGTGAAACCGGGAATTGAGAAACGGCTTTCAGATTCTGTCGAGACAGTTCTTGATCTTGCAGACGGGCTTCTGATGGTGGATACCATGGATGGAAACGTCATAAACTTCAGTCAGAGTTTTTCCTGCCCGGATTGTCAGATCAGTATCGATGAGATCGAACCGAGAAGCTTTTCTTTCAACAATCCGTTTGGAGCCTGCCCGGATTGTTTTGGTCTGGGATATAAGATGGAATTCGATATTGATCTTATGATACCGGACAAATCATTAAGTATTTCAGAGGGGGCCATTGCCGTGATGGGATGGCAGTCCTGCACAGATAAGGGCAGCTTTACAAGAGCGATCCTGGATGCTCTGGCGGAGGAATACCATTTCAGCCTGGATACTCCGTTTCAGGATTATCCGGAGGAGATTAAGAATATACTGATCCATGGAACAAACGGACATGCAGTCAAAGTCTATTATAAAGGACAGCGTGGAGAGGGAATCTATGATGTGGCTTTTCCGGGACTTATCAAGAATGTAGAGCAGAGATATAAGGAAACCGGTTCCGATGCGATGAAGCAGGAATACGAATCTTTTATGCGTATCACTCCATGTAAGACCTGCAAGGGGCAGAGACTGAAGAAAGAATCACTTGCTGTCACAGTCGGAGATAAAAATATCTATGAAGTAACGGCACTTTCCATTGAGAAGCTGTGTGTCTTTCTGAAAAATCTGAAACTTTCCAGTCAGCAGGAGCTGATCGGAAAGCAGATCCTCAAGGAAATCCGTGCAAGAGTAGGTTTTCTTTCAGAAGTAGGTCTGGATTATCTCTCCTTAAGCCGGGCGACCGCGACACTTTCCGGCGGGGAAGCACAGAGAATCCGTCTTGCGACGCAGATTGGTTCCGGACTGGTCGGAGTCGCCTATATCCTGGATGAGCCGAGCATCGGACTTCATCAGAGAGATAATGACAAATTACTGAGAGCACTGATGCGTCTTCGTGATCTGGGGAACAGTCTGATCGTTGTGGAGCATGATGAGGATACCATGCGGGCAGCGGACTGTGTTGTGGATATCGGCCCGGGAGCAGGAGAGCATGGTGGAAAACTTGTCGAGATCGGCACAGCCGAGACTCTTATGAAGAACCCGGAGTCTGTCACAGGAGCATACCTGAGCGGCAGAATCAAGATTCCGGTGCCGACGGAGCGCAAACAGCCGACCGGATGGCTTAAGGTTCGTGGCGCAGCGGAGAATAATCTGAAGCAGGTCAATGTGGATATCCCGCTGGGTGTCATGACCAGTGTCACAGGAGTCAGCGGTTCCGGAAAAAGTTCTCTCATAAATGAAGTGCTGTACAAGACGCTGGCGAGAGATCTGAACCGTGCACGCACGATTCCGGGTAAACACAAAGAAATCCTGGGACTGGATCAGCTGGATAAAGTCATCAACATTGACCAGTCACCGATCGGACGTACTCCGAGATCCAATCCTGCGACATATACAGGCGTTTTTGACCAGATCAGAGATCTTTTTGCCGCCACTGCAGATGCCAAGGCGAGAGGCTACAAGAAAGGGCGTTTCAGTTTTAATGTCAAGGGCGGACGCTGTGAGGCGTGCAGCGGTGACGGAATCATCAAGATCGAGATGCATTTTCTGGCGGATGTCTATGTCCCGTGTGAGGTGTGCAGGGGCAAACGATACAACAGGGAGACTCTGGAAGTCAAATATAAGGACAAGAATATCTATGATGTCCTGAATATGACAGTCGAGGAGGCCCTGGGATTTTTTGAGAATGTGCCGTCCATCCGCAGGAAGATACAGACACTGTATGATGTGGGACTTTCCTATATCCGTCTTGGCCAGCCTTCCACAGAACTTTCAGGAGGAGAGGCGCAGAGGATCAAGCTTGCGGCAGAACTCAGCAAGCGCAGCACCGGAAGAACGATTTATATTCTGGATGAACCGACTACGGGACTTCACTTTGCGGATGTCCATAAGCTGGTGGAAATCCTGAAACGTCTGACAGATGGAGGAAATACGGTTGTAGTGATCGAACATAACCTGGATGTGATCAAGACAGCTGATTATATTATAGATATGGGACCGGAAGGCGGTGACCGCGGAGGTACTGTGATCGCGACAGGTACACCGGAGGAGATTGCTGCCTGCCAGGAATCCTATACCGGACAATATGTAAAGAAATACCTGTAATGTAAAAGAACAAAAAGTGTAACTATTCAGAAGGTAGTATCCCGCGAGGTGTTTTGGCATGTTTTTTGTCAAAATCCCGAGACATATAAGGCAAAATGCCATCACCGAAGGTGATTTGGAATGCATTTTGACTCGTAACTGTGAGGGTACTGAACAGTTACCAAAAAGCAACGGTTCAGCAGGTAATGATCCTGGAACCGGGCTGAATGCCTGCAAAATAACAGGAAGGGGATAATTATGCCAGCGAATGATATTGGAATAGACATGGGAACCAGCAGCTGTCTGGTTTATTCTACTGCAAAAGGTCTCGTTCTCAAGGAACCGACAGTGGTAGTATATGATAAAGATACTGAGAAGATCAAGGCAATTGGTGAAGAAGCAAGACAGATGGCAGGACACACATCTTCTAATATGGAAGTGATCCGTCCGATCCGTCAGGGTGTGATCACAGATTTCATCGTAATGGAAAAAATGCTGAAATATTTTATTCCCAAGGCGATGGGACGACGTGCTTTCCGGAAACCAAGGATCAGTATCTGTGTGCCGAGCGGCATCACAGAAATTGAACGCCGCGCAGTGGAAGAGGCAACCTTTCAGGCCGGTGCAAGGGAGGTTTTTCTGGTAGATGAACCGATTGCGGCGGCAATCGGTGCCGGAGTTGACATTACCAAGCCATTTGGAAATCTGATCGTTGACATTGGAGGCGGAACGACTGATGTGGCGGTAATCTCACTGGGCGGAGTTGTTGTGTCTTCTACAATAAAGGTGGCCGGAGATACTTTTGATCAGGCGATCATGAGTTACATACGCCGTACACATGGGCTTTTTATAGGAGAGGACAGTGCGGAGACGATCAAAGTCAGGATTGGTACCGCGATAGAGGAAGCAAATCCAAGAGTGATGGAAGTAAAAGGAAGAAATATTCTTACAGGACTTCCAAAGACGATCAAGCTGACTTCGGAGGAAATCCGTGAGGCACTTAAGGATGCTACAAGTCAGATCGTGGAAACAGTTCACAGTGTGCTGGAAAAAACTCCCCCGGAACTGGCAGCGGACATTGTGGACAGAGGGATCGTTCTTGCCGGCGGAGGTGCCATGCTGAGCGGAATGGACACACTGATCGAACAGAGAACAGGAGTAGATACGCTGACTGTTCAGAATGCTGTGAATGTGGTAGCAGTAGGAACTGGAAAATATGCAGAGATTATGGCGAGAATGGAAGAATAGACGCAGAGATCTGAGAACATGAAGACCAGGAATGCCTGAAGAACTTTCAGGCATCCTGGTTTTGCTGTACAGACGTCTTTGTCGAAAAGCAGAAGAAAGAGGAAGTATGAGCGAAAGTGTAACAGGCTACATTGACCATGTGATTTTCAGAAATGAAGACAATGGATATACGGTGATGATACTAAAAGGTGTGGAAGGAGAAGAAGAACTGACCTGTGTGGGAACTTTTCCTGTGATCACGATGGGGGCTTCAGTAGAAGCGACGGGACATTATACACAGCATCCTGTCTATGGAAAGCAGTTTCAGGCAGCGACTCTTACAGAAAAAATGCCGGAAGATGCCATGGCAATGGAACGTTATCTGGGATCTGGTGCAATCAAAGGAATTGGTGCGGCACTGGCAGCGAGGATCGTACGCCGCTTTGGTTCAGATACGCTGAGGATTGTGGAGGAAGAACCGGAGCGTCTTGCGGAAATAAAGGGAATCAGTGAGAAAAAATCCAGAGAGATCGCAGTGCAGGTTTCTGAAAAAGCTGAAATGAGAAAAGCGATGATGTTTTTGCAGAAATATGGGATATCCCTGAATCTTGGCGCAAAAATCTATCAGAAATACGGTGAAACTGTATACAGTGTGCTTCAGGAAAATCCTTATCGCCTTGCGGATGATATCAGTGGGATTGGTTTTAAGATTGCAGATGAAATTGCCTACCGGATCGGAATCCATACAGATTCAGATTACAGAATACGAAGTGGAATGATGTATACTCTTTTACAGGCATCAGGTGATGGACATGTATATCTTCCAAAGGAAGAACTGTTTCAGAAATCATCAGAGCTTCTTGGAGTAGACGTTTCCTATATGGAAAAACATCTCATGGATCTTTCCGTGGATCGTAAACTGATCCAGAAGGAAGTAAACGGAATGGTTCTGGTGTATCCGGCACAATATTATTATCTGGAACTGAACACAGCCCGAATGCTCAGAGAACTGGATGTACAGTATCCGGAAGATCCGGAACTGATCAATAAAAGAATCGCGCAGATCGAGAAGGAAACAGAGACTGTTCTGGATGAAATGCAGAAAAAAGCAGTCACAGAGGCGGCAAGTCATGGATTGTTTGTTCTGACAGGTGGTCCCGGAACAGGAAAGACGACCACGATCAATGCAATCATTCAGTATTTCGAAGGAGAAGGAGCGGAAATCCGCCTCGCAGCACCGACAGGAAGGGCAGCAAAACGAATGACAGAGGCCACCGGTTATGAGGCCCAGACGATTCATCGACTTCTGGAACTGACAGGAATTCCTGAAAATAATGACAAGAATGGACAGGCAATCCATTTTGAGAGAAACGCAGAAAATCCGTTAGAGGCAGATGTGATCATTATCGATGAAATGTCTATGGTGGATATTCAGCTGATACATTCGCTTCTTCTGGCGGTGATTGCAGGAACGCGACTGATCCTGGTAGGTGATGAGAATCAGCTTCCAAGTGTGGGGCCGGGAAATGTGCTGCGTGATATTATTCACAGTGAGGCTTTTCCGGTAGTCGAGCTTAAGAAGATTTTCCGTCAGGCATCAGAGAGCGATATTGTTGTGAATGCACATAAGATCAATAAGGGAGAGCAGGTCCTTCTGAATAATAAGAGCCGGGATTTCTTTTTCCTCAAGAGATATGATGCAGATATCATCATCCGTGTGGTGATCGCTCTGATCCAGGAGAAGCTTCCGAAATACGTAGAGGCAAAACCTTTTGACATCCAGGTTCTGACACCGATGCGAAAAGGTCTTCTTGGCGTGGAGAGGCTGAATCAGATCCTGCAGAGATATCTTAACCCTTCCGATGCATCCAAAAAGGAACGGGAAAATGCACATGGCATTTTCAGGGAAGGTGATAAAGTGATGCAGATACGGAACAATTATCAGATGGAATGGGAAATCCGGGGCAGATACGGAATCCCGATCGAGAAGGGTGTAGGTGTTTTTAATGGAGATACGGGAATTCTGAAGACGATAAATGAATTTGCAGAGACAGCAGAAGTGGAATTTGAGGATGGCAGATGGGCAGAGTATTCTTTTAAACAGCTGGATGAACTTGAACTTGCCTATGCAGTTACGATACATAAATCTCAGGGGTCAGAGTATCCGGCGGTGGTGATCCCGCTCCTGTCAGGTCCTCGAATGCTGCTGAACAGAAATCTTCTGTATACAGCGGTTACCAGAGCAAGAAAATGCGTCACTGTTGTCGGGAGTGAAGAAACATTTCGTGAAATGATCCGAAATGAAAAACAGCAGCAGAGATACAGCTCGCTGGATCAGAGAATCCTCGAGATCAATGAGTGAGAGCGTTTCATCGGGGAGAAAGGTCTTACTTGAAAAAATTTTTAAATATTTTGTATCCCAGGCGATGTCCGGTCTGTAATCAGATTCTGGCAGAAAATGGGATTTCTGTATGCCGGGAATGTGAGAAAGAACTGCATCCGATCGTGACAGATTATTGTCTCAGATGTGGAAGACCAGTGGATGAAAATGTGGAATTCTGTCGGGAATGTCGGAGTGCATACAGGGAATTTGACAGAGGCCGTGGTGTTTTTCTTTATAATAACAAAATGAGGCAGTCCCTGCTTCGTTATAAATATTATGGCAGCCGGGAGTATGGAGAATACTATGCTGCCTGTATATGCAGCTATATGGAGAGGGAAATCCGTGCATGGAATCCGGATCTGATCATTCCTGTCCCGATGTATCCGCGAAAACAGCGGGAGAGAGGCTTTAATCAGGCCGCAGACCTTTCAGCACAGGTAGGAAAGTGTCTGGGGATTCCGACAGCGGACTGGATCGTGCAAAAAACACAGAATACAAAATCACAGAAAAAACTGAATGCAGTTGAAAGAAAGCAGAATCTGAGAGCGGCATTTCGGGTAACAGAGAGAATAGACGGACTTCGGATCCTTGTTCTGGATGATGTATATACAACAGGGAGCACGATAGAAGCTCTGGCGCATGTCCTCAGGGAGGCCGGAGCCGCCAGGGTCTTTTTTGTTACTTTGTGCATGGGAATAATCTGAATGTGAGGAGATCGAGAATGTCTGTTTTACAGGCGATACAGCGGTTCAGACAGCGAAAAAGGGCTTTTCATGGTCATGGATATATGTTACAATTAATTTATATGAGTATTTCTGCTTGAGAAGCAGAATGTATGATTTTGTAAGGAGCAGAATATGATCAATGAAGAAAAAGTTAAGATAATGACAAAGCTTGCCATGTATGAACAGGGCAAAGGCAGGACGCATCTTCCGGTCAGCAGATATTACAGAAGTGATTATATTGGCCTGGCACTGATCAAGAATTTTTTTCTGGTTACGATAGGATATGTACTGATCGTTGCGGCAGTAGCGGTATATTTTGGAGAATATCTTCTGGAAAATATTCATAAGATGGATCTGATCACAACAGGAATCTATCTTATCATTGGCTATGTGATCGTTCTCGCTGTGTATTCTATTCTGACGTATATTCAGTATTCGGTGAAGTATTATCGCGCCAAGAAGAGTGTACGTGAGTATTACAGTCAGCTTACAGAGCTGAGTAAAATTTATGCACGGGAAGAAAAGAAGATGTCCGGCAGAGGAACAGCAGGAGGTTATCGAAAATGACGGCATTACTGGAGTTTAAACAGAAAATAAAAGGCTTATTTGCACAGTATGAAGTGTATGTGATGCCTCTTTTGAAATTTATTCTTGCACTGGTCTATTTTGTGTGGATCAACAGCAATATGGGATATATGAAAGCACTTGACAATATATTTATAGTATTGGTCCTGGCACTGATCAGCAGTGTTCTTCCGACGGGAATGATCATTTTTGTGGGCTGTGCGATGATGGTGGCTCATTGTTATGCACTTGGAATAGAAGTGGCTGGTTTTTTGCTGATGCTCATCCTTTTTATGCTGATCCTGTTTCTGAGATTCAGTGCAGGGAAGAACATTGTGATGGTATTTACACCTCTGGCATGCGCTTTTGATCTTCCGGCACTGCTTCCTATCGGATGCGGTCTTTTGAGTTCACCTGTATCAGCACTTCCGGCAGGCGGCGGAGTGATCATTTATTATTTTGTACGTTATGTGAGAATGCAGTCGCAGGTTCTTGTAAATCAGGATGCGCAGATTCTGGACAATCTGACGCTTCTTTCAGACGGAATCATGAAAAATGGCGAGATGTGGCTGACACTGATCACCTTTGTTGTTGTGATCCTGGCAGTATATCTTATTCGTACAAGACAATTTGATTATGCATGGAGAATCGCAATTGTTGTAGGAGGAGTGATCTATCTTTTGCTCATGCTGGCAGGAGGCATGTATTTTGGTCTTTCTGTTCCGATCATATCCCAGGTTATTTTTACAGTGGTCGCAGTTCTTCTTGGAATTGTTCTTGAATTCTTTGTTTTTGGCGGAGATTATACACGAACAGAACGACTGGAATACGAGGATGATGACTATTATTATTATGTAAAAGCAGTGCCGAAGGCTCTGGTGGCAACCTCTGAGAGAAGCATCAAGAAAATTAACGGTACACCTGTGCGTGATGAAAAGAAGCAGACAGAGCGGGTTGTGAATTTCTCAGCACCATTGTTTCAGGGGGCTGATTCTCCGGAAAAACAGAGAGAAGCAACAGATTTAGCAGAGAATACTGCTGCTATTGAGAAAGCAGATATAGATGATATTGATTTTGAAAAAAAGCTTGAGGAATCTCTGAAGGATCTGTAACAGGTTAAAAAGTTCAGCATCCCCAAAATAAAAATATCAGGAGGAGAGCAGGTTTATGCAGAATATCACGGGTATAGTGGGAAGGTATCTTTCAGATATCAATTTGCCTTCCGTGAATATCATTGATGTCATTGAAATCATATTAATTGCATTTTTTGTGTATCAGTTCATGGTATGGATCAAGTTCACCCGTGCGTATACACTGCTCAAGGGACTTCTTATTATTGCTGCTTTCCTTGTGATCGCTTATGTTTTCAAGATGAACACGATCCTGTGGATCGTGTCGAAACTGGCAGGAGCATTGATAACGGCAATCGTTGTAATCTTTCAGCCGGAACTGCGCAAGGTGGTGGAGCAGCTTGGACAGAAGAAGATCATGGCTTCCATTATCCCGTTTGATTCAGGAAAAGAAGTCAAGGAGAGATTTACAGACAAGACGGTCAATGAACTGATCAAGGCATGTTTTGATATGGCAGAAGTTAAGACGGGGGCACTTATTGTGATCGAGCAGGAGATTCGTCTGGATGAATATATCCGGACAGGGATCAATGTGGATGCAATTCTGACAAGCCAGCTGCTCATCAATATCTTTGAGCATAATACACCGCTTCATGATGGTGCTGTCATCGTGAGAGAGAACCGTATTGTGTCTGCAACCTGTTATCTGCCGCTTTCTGATAATATGGAACTTAGTAAACAGCTTGGAACCAGACACCGTGCAGGCGTAGGAATCAGTGAAGTGACAGATTCTGTGACGATCATTGTCTCTGAGGAAACCGGCAAAGTTTCTGTGGCTGAGGGAGGCCGCCTTATGAGTGGAATCAGCAGTTCAGAACTTCGGGAAGTACTTGAACGGGCGCAAAACAAGAAGGTTGTAAATAACAGTAAACTGAGACAATTGTTTAAGGGGCGAGTAAAGCATGAAGAAAAAAATGGCAAATAATCTTTCTCTGAAAATCCTGTCTCTTATTGTTGCTGTAGTTGTGTGGCTTCTGGTCGTGAACATTGACAATCCGATTGGGACGAAAACTTTCGTGGTTTCTGATATACAGCTTCTTAATGAGGCATATATTGATGCTGATGGAAAAATGTGTATGCAGGACAGCGAACAGGTTCCGGTCAGGGTGACGCTTAAGGCTCAGCGAAAGGTGCTGGACAAGATTACTGTAAGTGATCTTCGTGCAGTTGCAGATCTGCAGCAGGCAGTAAGCCTTAAAACGGATCCGGTAATGGTTCCTATTACAGTTACCTGCGACAAGATTCTTCCGAGCAATATAGTAGTGACACCAAGTAATCTGAGTCTTCATCTGGAGGATAAGGATACGCAGGAATTTGTGGTGAATGTTACTACCAATAACACGAAACCGGACAAAAACTACGAAGTAGGTCTGCTGACATCCAATCCGGAGAAAATCAGGATTACAGGACCGAAGTCTCTTATTAATAAAATAGATAAGGTGAATGCTTCTATCGATGTCGAGGGAATAACAGAGGATGTGACTCAGGAAAAGGACGTCAAGATCATCGACAAAAACGGAGAAGAATTTACAGATTCAGATATGAGTTATCTCAATGTTTCGAGAGTTTATGTAACTGCAAGGTTGTGGAAAGTACAGTCTAATGTTAAAATAAGTGCAGAGTATACAGGTACGCCGGAAGAAGGATATCAGGTTGAGAGTATCAGTACCACACCGAATGTGATCAGTGTTGCAGGGAGTGAGGAGGCACTGAAAGCCTTAAAAGAGCAGAACAATACAATCTGGATTCCGGGATCAGCAGCAGATATAACAGACAGAAGCAGAGACTTTGAAGAAAAGATCAATCTTTCCGATTATCTTCCTGATGGATTGAAGCTGACAAGTGATTCAAGTGAAGATGTATTTATAAGGGTCAATATTCTGCCGGAGGGAAGTACTGTATGTGAATTACCTACCAAAAATATCCTGGTTGAGAATCAGCCGGATGGCATGCAGGTTACCTTTGATACAGCAACTATTGAGATCAGAGTCAAGAAATCCGAAGAGGATCTTGACAATCTGACCGAAAATGATATCAAGGCATCGATCAATCTGAAAAACAAGGAAGAAGGCAGTTATGAAGTGCCTGTCAAAGTCGGTATTCCAGATGGATATGAACTGGTAGATGAAGTTACTGCCGGAGTAGAGGTTTCCAGAATCTCCACAACGGATACAAATGATTGAGAAACAGGGGATATAAAAGATATGATCAGTCAGAAGATAATAGTTAATAACCCGTCAGGTCTTCACCTGCGTCCGGCGGGGAACTTGTGTAATGAGGCAGGTAAGTACCAGTCAGACATAGAGTTTGTTTTTGGTGGCAGTAAGGCAAATGCCAAGAGTGTGTTGAGTGTTCTGGGTGCCTGTGTAAAATGCGGGGATGAAATTGAACTGATCTGTGATGGAACAGATGAGCAGGAAGCAATGAAAGCTTTGATCGATGTGATAAACAGAGGTCTTGGTGAATAAAGGTGTTATAAGAGTAAGGAGGAGAAGTTGTGAAGAAACGAGTTGTGGCAGTTTTACTGAGTTTATCCATGTGTATGGCTGCAGGGGCAGAAGCATCAGCTGCCAGTGTAGCGGATTTTTCAACTGAGATCGCAATTGCAGAGGACAGCGAAGAATCTGCTAACGGTGAATCAGATAACAGTGAGGATGCCGATGATTTTACTGAGACAATAGAAGATGGTGATGTATCTGATGCAGAACAGCCAGATGCAGAAATAACACCGGATGCCGGGGAGGCAGAGGTGGATTTCGGATCTGGAGAGGATTTTTCTTCTGAAATATCTTCAGAGATTCAGGATAAAGCTGATGAGAATGAGGCAGATACAGCAGGGGCAGCAGCATATCTTGGAGAAAAGGCGGTAAGTAACACAGAGGCGGTTCTTTCTTATCACAGATGGAGAGGAGTTACTGTCGGAAATGTTCTGAAGTGGAGACTTTATAAATATGACGGAGCCAAGGCAGTCTCTGCAGAAGAAACAAAGGCAGATACGGAAGAAAATACTGAAGAGTCAGCGGACATAGAGGTTTTGTCAGCAGACACAGAGCAGTCAGCAGCAGATGAAGAAAATCCGGCAGATACAGAACAGCCGGCAGATGTAGAGCAGTCAGCAGATGCAGAGGTTATACAGGATGCAGAAGTGATCGACCAGACAGAAACAGAAGATAATGGCACAGCTATGGCTGGAAATGCAGATTACTATACTGCAGCAGACGGATTGCTTCAGATCACTACAGTAGATGCAGCGGGAAATGCTGTATTTACGGCTAAATATGCATTTGATGAACATGGATACCTGATCACAGGAAACAGTCTTGTAGGTACCAATGGAAATGACCATTATTATTTTGCGACAGAAAATGATACAGAAATAACAAAACCAGAGGTGGATAGTCAATATAAAGAGGTAGTAGCACCATTCAACTCTGAACTCGGTCAGATGCAGACAGACAAATGGATCTGGGATGGAGTAAAATTCAGCTACTACAACAAAGATGGTGTTTATGAAGCCAAAGAAGAGGGAATCTACGAGATTGATGGCGAGTACTATTATCTTCTGGCTGATGGACAGCCATTTGTAGGAGAAAAAGAGACTACATACAATAACAAAACAGGCCTCTACTGGTTCAAGAGTGCTTCTGAAAAAGATGAGATTCCTGGTAAAATGGCAAGAGATACCTGGATTGGAATCAACAACAACAGATGGCGTTATTTTGGAAGCGACGGATGTTATGTAAAGAAAGGGATTGGAGCATATAAG
Source organism: uncultured Blautia sp. (assembly GCA_934402155.1). Lineage (GTDB taxonomy): Bacteria > Bacillota > Clostridia > Lachnospirales > Lachnospiraceae > Blautia_A. The sequence goes on from CAKRTP010000022.1 coordinate 14,440, forward strand.
GTACTGAATAACAGTTCTAACTTATATCTCCTGGATGCGAATGGATATCTGATCAAAGGCAAGCTTGTCAAAGGTGCAGACGGATATTATTATATGTCCAACAAATCTGGTATTGCCTACAGAAATAAACTTGTAAAATATGGAAATTACAGATATTACTTTACCGGAAACGGACGTCGTGCGACATGGAGAAACCGTTGGGTGCAGTGTGCAGGTACAGGATCTACTTCATATGGCAGATACTATTACTTTGGAAATGTTGCCGGACGTGTAGACGAGAAGAAGGGAATACAGAAGGTTGTTGTCAATAACAAATTTGTAGGCTGGTTTCTTTTTACAAATGGCGGAAACAACTATCAGAATGCATGGAGCGGCTCCAGATATTTCCTTCCGGATGGACGCATGGCAAGTGGCGTGACAAAAATTGGTGATAAATATTATTTCTTCCAGCGTTCCAGTACCTCAAAATATCGTGGACAGATGTATAAGGGAACATGGATCAAGTATAATAACCAGTACTACTATGCATCTGCCAATGGAGTTCTTGCAGTAAATGGCTGGAGAAGAATTAAATGTGACGGACAGATGTATTATTTCTACTTCAAAAACTGTGTGGCACAGACCAACCGGACCGCAACCAGAGGAACAACAAAGGGATGGCTGGACAGCAGAGGCAGATTTACAACAGGATGGGTAACGATCGATTCAAACAGAAATCTGGTTCGTTATATTAATCCGGAGACCGGTAAATGGTACAAAAATACAACTGTATGGATCGATGGTATAAACTACCGTTTCAATAATTATGGCAACAGGGTTTCAGACAGAACAGATGAATTCAAACGCAGCAGTTATTATCTGGAATGTGATCGTACAAATGGAGTTATGACTGTCTATACAGACAGCAGCAAGCAGTATCCGATCAAGACAATTCGTGTTTCTGTAGGTAATCCGGTTACGCTGACATTAAAGGGAACTTACAGACTGACAAGATCTTTGCGCTGGCAGCCTCTTATGGGACCATCATGGGGACAGTATGGTACTCATGTAGTCAATGGTATCTTTATTCATTCTGTTGCAAGTGGACAGATGAATGGAAATAACCTTCCGGCAAGTGAATATCTGAAACTCGGAAGTCCGGCATCTCATGGATGTATCCGTGCCTGTGTTGCAGATGCAAAATGGGTATATGATAACTGCAATGGCTCCACACTTCGTGTATTTGATGGAACATACAGCTCAAACGAATGCTTTAAAGGACCTCTGGGAAGAAGACCGCTTACACCACTGAGAGGAAGCAAGACTTTTGACCCGACAGATCCGGATTATGCAAATAAATAATAAATAGTTATAAAACACAAATAAAAGAACTCTCCCTGTGGAAGAGTTCTTTTCAGGAGGGAAAGAACTATGAGAACATACCTGGTAACAGGCGGTGCCGGATTTATCGGTTCCAACTATATTCATTACATGTTCAATAAATATGATAATGAAATCCGTATTATCAATGTGGATAAACTGACTTATGCCGGAAATCTTGAAAATCTTAAAGACATTGAAAACAGGGAAAATTATACTTTTGTCAAGGCAGACATCTGTGACAGTGAAGCAATCATGAAGATCTTTGATGAAAATGATATTGACCGTGTTGTTCATTTTGCGGCTGAGAGCCATGTGGACAGAAGTATCCGTAATCCGGAAGTTTTTGTCAGGACGAACGTACTTGGAACACTGGTCATGCTGAATGCAGCAAAATCCGCATGGGAACTGCCGGATGGAACTTTCAGACCGGATAAGAAATTCCTTCATGTTTCGACAGATGAGGTATATGGATCCCTGGAAGAAGATGGCGGATTTTTCTACGAGACAACTCCATATGATCCACATAGTCCATATTCAGCAAGTAAGGCATCTTCCGATATGCTGGTAAAATCTTATATGGATACCTATAAATTCCCGGCAAATATTACTAACTGCAGTAATAATTACGGTCCGTATCAGTTTCCTGAGAAGCTGATCCCACTGATCATCAACAATGCACTTCAGGGCAAGAAGCTTCCGGTATACGGAGATGGAAAGAATGTCCGTGACTGGCTGTATGTCATGGATCACGCCAAGGGAATTGACATGGTTCAGGAAAAGGGAAGACTGTTTGAAACCTACAATATCGGCGGACATAATGAAAAACAGAACATTCAGATTATTCATATTATTCTGGACACACTCCAGGAAATGCTTCCGGATGGTGATCCACGTAAAGAACTGGTAAGTGAAAATCTGATCACTTATGTAGAAGATCGAAAAGGACATGACCGCCGTTATGCAATTGCACCAGATAAGATCAAAGAAGAAGTGGGCTGGTATCCTGAGACATGTTTTGAAGATGGAATCCGTCTGACAATCCAGTGGTTCTTTGAGAATGAAGACTGGATGAAAAATGTTACCAGTGGTGATTATCAGAAATATTATAACGAAATGTACAAAACAAAATAAGATGCTCCGATCATTGGACGGAGGCTGAAAATTGCTGCAGGCAACGGGGAAAAGTCTCTGAGGCCTGCAGCGTTTTTGTTTCACAGAAAATGTGCAGAGAATGCGGAGTGCGGGTATTTGTCTGGCTGTCAGAAAGGATAATTATGAAGAAAATTGTGATCATCGGGGCAAATGATTTTCAGAAGCCTCTGATACAGAAAGCAAATGAAATGGGATATGAAACGCATGTGTTTGCCTGGAGAGAGGGAGCAACAGGTGCAGAAGATGCAGACTTTTTTTATGAGATCAGTATTATCGAAAAGGATGCGATACTGGAAAAATGCCGCGAGATCCATCCGGATGCAGTGGCTACGATAGGTTCTGATCTTGCAAATATCACAGTGCAGTATCTTGCAGAAAAACTGGGACTTCCTGGAAACAGCAGGGAATGCATCAGACAATCTACAAATAAGTATGCCATGCGAAGCAGGTTCAGGGAAGCCGGAATTCCTGTACCATATTTTGCATGTGTTGAAGAAGGACAGGAAATCTTTCCGGAGCATTTTCCGGTGATCGTAAAGCCAACAGACCGTTCCGGAAGCAGAGCAATCACGAAGGTATCAGATCAGGCTGAACTTCCGGGAGCAATTGAAGTGGCGATCAGTCAGTCTTTTGAAAAAAAAGCAATTGTGGAGGAATATATTTCCGGATCAGAATACAGTGTGGAAACGATCAGTTTCAGGGGAAAACATACCTGTCTTGCAATTACCAAAAAATTCACAACAGGAAGCCCTCATTATATTGAAGTCGGACATTTACAGCCGGCTCCGCTGTCTGAAGAGCTGAGGCAAAATATAGAAAACGTTGTATTTAGGGCCCTTGATGCACTGGAAGTAGAATATGGTGCAGGACACAGTGAACTCCGTATCAGTGAAAATGGTGAGATTCGGATCATAGAGATCGGTTCCCGAATGGGAGGAGACTGTATCGGATCAGATCTTGTGCCATTGTCGACAGGACAGGATTTTGTCAGAATGGTTGTGGATACGGCAGCAGGGAATCCACCTGTATTCAAAGAAAAAGAATCACATATTTCGGCTATCCGTTTTCTGATGAATGAAAATGATCAGAGACTTCTGGAAGAACTGAAACACAGTCATCCTGAAAATATCAGAAAAACAGTAATAGAAGGCAATGTAAAAACTGCCAGTATCACAGACAGCGGCAGCCGTCCGGGATTTTTTATCCTTCAGGCTGAGTCTTATGAAGAGATGGAAAAACTGCTCCATCACGGTCCGTGGGAAAACCCGATCACTGTTTTTGACACACCACTTCAGAAGCTTCGTTTCAGCGATGGAGAAAATACATTTTATATGAAGAGAGAGGATCTTCTTCCGTTTGCTTTTGGCGGAAACAAGGTGCGTTTTGCACGTGGATTTGTGGAAGATATGCAGAAAGAACATTGTGACAGTATGATCATCTATGGAAATTACCATTCTAATCTCTGCCGTATTCTTGCAACCCTCTGTCATGAACTGAAGATTCCGTGTTATATGATCCACAATACTGAAGATATCAAAGAAGACAGGGAAACAAGCAACAGCCGCATTATTCGAAAAATGGGAGTTGTTGAGATTTCATGTAGAAAATCGGGAATTGCTGCAGCTGTGGAGCAGGCTATGGCAGAATTGCGTGAGAAAGGATATAAGCCGTATTATATCTACGGAAATTCCAGAGGACAGGGAAGAGAATGGATTCCGATGAAAAGTCACGAAGCGGTCTATGATGAGATCTGTGATTACGAAGAGAAGCATGATGTCCATTTCGACTATATTTTTCTTGCATCAAGTACAAATGCAACACAGTCCGGACTTCTTGCAGGAAGCCTGTATAGAAATGACGGACGCAGGATCGTGGGGATTTCCGTTTCCAGAAATAAGACAAGGGGAAAAGAAGTTATTGCCGGAAATATCCGGGAATATGCTGAAAAGTTTCACAGAACACTTCCGGAGGATATGGAAAAACATATTCATTTTACCGATTCCTATATGGAAGGCGGCTATGGAGTATGGTCTGATTCTGTGGCAGAGCTGATCCGGCAAATCTATGGAAGTGAAGGAATCGCCCTTGATATGACCTATACAGGAAAAGCTTTTTATGGTATGGTTAAATATCTGGAAGAACATCAGATCCAGGGAAAACAGATTCTGTTTCTCCATACAGGAGGCACACCTCTGTTTTTTGACTTTCTTGAACAAGAGGATAAATCGAAATGAAAAAAATAATGGTCCTGGGAGCGAGTTATTCACAGCTCCCTCTTTATGAAGCTGCCAGAAAGCTTGGTGCAGTGACAGTGGCTGCAAGTACTCCGGGCGACTGGCCGGGATTTGCTGCAGCAGATGAAAGTGTTTACGCAGATATTACAGATCCGGAAGAAATTCTCAGGTCGGCACGGGAGAAGCAGATTGATGGAATTGCTACCTGCTGTCTGGATGCGGGAGTGAGAGCACTTGGTTATACCTGCGAAAAGATGGGACTTGTCGGGCCATCTGCAAAAGCGGCCGACATCAGTAATGACAAATTTAAAATGAAAGAAGCCTTTATGGCCGGTGGAGTGCGGTGTGCAGAACATATCTGTATTCACAGTCTTGAGGAATTGGAAGAAGCTCTTGAGAAACTGGAATTTCCGGTGGTTCTCAAGGCAGTAGATCTTATGGGGAGCAGAGGGATCTTTCGCTGTAATACCCGGGAGGAGACTTTCTTCTATTATAATAAAACCATGGAAGCAACACGAAAGGATTACTGTCTTGTTGAAGAATTTATTGAAGGTCAGGTGCTTGGGTG
>CAKRTP010000023.1 GCA_934402155.1 uncultured Blautia sp.
TCCTGAAGCTGCTGCTTTAATGATACCACATCTTCCACATATAAAAAAGGAATTCTGTACACAGAACCCATAGTTGCACGGATCACCTTAGGATTCGTGATATCCACACAGGTCTTTGTAAGAAAAACACCGCTGACTCCTGCACCTTCACCGGTTCTTATGATCGTTCCGGCATTGCCGGGATCCTGAAGATCCTCCAGAACCATGATCAGAGGATTTTTTTCCCTGAAAAGATCCTCCATCTGATAAGACGGCTGTCTGAGAACTGTAAGAATTCCCTGCGGAGTCTGTGTATCACACATCTGCCTGAAAACACTGTTCTCTACAGCTTCCCACGAAAATCTATGGACTTTCTGCATGACTTCTTCATCTTCAAGCATAGACTCTGCCACATAAATCCTGTCGATCAGATTCTCCGGGGCTTCCAGAAACATCTTTCTGCCTTCCGCCACAAAAAGTTTCTGTTCCCTCCTGGCCTTCGCCTTCTGATTTAATTTTATGATGTTTTTAACCTGTGTATTCTGTGCACTGGTAATCATAATCTCTCCTTTAATCTGAAACGGAGACCGCCTGACGGTGGCCTCCGCTTAAAAATACGCATTTATTATTTATTGTAATTGTGAGAAAGAGAATTACATACCTCCCACATATATGGAGATACGTCTTTCTGCATAGCCAGAGCTTCATTGATATCGAAGTCCATAAACTCACCATGACGATATCCTACAACTCGACAGGATTTTCCTTCTTTCAGAAGATCTACTGCAAGAGCTCCCATCATGGACGCATATACACGGTCTTTACATGTCGGATTACCGCCACGCTGCATGTGACCAAGAATTGTTGCACGAGTCTCGATACCTGTAGCAGCCTCGATACGTCTTGCCATTGCCTCAGAATGTCCAATACCCTCTGCATTAACAATGATATGATGTTTCTTTCCTGCTTTACGGCTTGCAATAATATTGTTGATCAGCTTCTGCTCATCGTAGTCATATTTCTCAGGAATCAGAACATCCTCTGCGCCGTTTGCGATACCACACCACATAGCAAGATATCCTGCATTACGTCCCATAACCTCAATAATACTGCATCTCTCATGAGAAGTAGAAGTATCACGAACCTTGTCGATTGCTTCCATAGCTGTATTTACTGCTGTATCAAATCCAATTGTATACTCTGTGCAGGCAATATCCAGGTCGATAGTACCAGGAACACCAATTGTATTAACGCCAAGATTAGCCAGTTTCTGTGCACCTGCAAAAGAACCGTCTCCACCGATTACTACCAGTCCGTCGATTCCATGTTTTCTGCAGATTTCAGCACCTCTCTCCTGACCTTCCACTGTACGGAACTCCGCACATCTTGCTGTATAAAGAATTGTACCGCCTCGTTCGATTGTATCAGATACGTCTCTGGCAGTCATATCAACGATTTCTTCGTTCAGAAGACCATTGTATCCCTTATAAATACCTTTGACATTAAGTCCACTGCTGAGACCTCTTCTTACAACTGCACGAATCGCAGCGTTCATTCCCGGAGCATCACCTCCGCTTGTGAGTACACCGATGGTTTTTATCTGTTTCTCTGCCATGATTCTTTCCTCCATCTCCAGATTTCCATATAATAGGAAATCTTAGTTATCTGTTCTACACATATTCGTTGTATAGTGTAAAGCATTTTTAGAAGTTTTTCAATACTCTTTCCACAAGTTTAACGTTGGATTCCCCATATTTTTTCTTTAATTCATCCTGAATTTCTTTCGTGATCTGAATACGATATCCTGCCGGAAGACGTTTCATTGCCTTGACATCTTGCAGATAAATCACAACGGCCGAAGTTCCCGGTATCTCCTTAAGAAAGCTCTGAAGCTCCTGCTCTGCCACACTGTATTCTGCCTTATCCTTAAACTGTATCCAGATTTCTTTCGGAATATCCTCAAAAGAGTGAACTTTCTCGAGGATCAGTTTACTTGGCCGGTCATCTTCCGCATTGACACGTCCCTGAATAAATACTCTGGCATCATCTGTGATCAGCGTCTGCCATTTCTCATAATCACGCGGAAAGACAACAACTTCCACCGTTCCTACAAGATCCTCGACTGTCAGAAATGCCATAACCTTATTGGTTCTTGTATATTTTATCGTTCTCTCCGTGACCATTCCACCTATAATGACTTTCTGTCCGTCATAGACTTTCGGAAGACCGCTCTCTTCATCCGGCTGAAAATCAGTTGTTTTTGCGGAAATCATCTTATCCATGATTTCGCGATAGCTCTCCAGAGGATGTCCACTCAGATAAATTCCAAGAACTTCTTTTTCAAAGGCAAGGATCATTTCTTTATCATATTCATCTACATCAGGCATGCGGATTTCAAAGTCTTTCTTATCTTCTTCACTGACCAGGTCAAAAAGACTCATCTGACCTGCAAAAGAATTCTTCTTTTCCTGTGCTATGCTGTCCACGATCCGCCCATAAACATTCATCTTCTGGCGACGGTTTCCTTCCAGACAGTCAAGTGCACCTGCCTTGATAAAGTTTTCGATTGCACGCTTATTAACGGTTCCGGTAAGTCTCTCAATAAAATCTTTGAGCGAACGATAAATTCCATTTTTTTCTCTCTCTTCAACCAGTGCATTAATAACCGGGCGACCTACACTCTTGATTGCAGAAAGTCCATAACGGATCGCGCCATGATCGACGGAAAAACCATAAATTCCACAGTTTACATCCGGAGGTAAGATACTGATTCCCATTTGACGGCAGACCTGGATATACTCAGCCACTTTGTTCGGCATTTCTATAACAGATGTCATAAGGGCAGCCATAAATTCTACCGGATGATAGTATTTCAGAAATGCAGTCTGATAAGAAACTACCGCATACGCAGCAGCATGCGATTTGTTAAACGCATACTTTGCAAAATCCGTCATATCATCATAAATCTTATTTGCAGTCTGCTCAGAAATCCCATTTGCAATACATCCTGGAACTCCTTCCGCCTCATTACCGTAAACAAAATTCTGGCGTTCTTTTTCCATCACTGCAGCCTTTTTCTTTGACATTGCACGGCGCACCAGGTCACTTCGTCCCAGGGTATATCCTGCAAGGCTGCGGACGATCTGCATAACCTGTTCCTGATATACTATACACCCATAAGTAGGTTTCAGGATCGGCTCCAGCTGCGGACAGTCATACTGGATTGTATCAGGATGATTTTTGCCCCGGATATACTGTGGAATGAAATCCATCGGTCCCGGACGATACAGGGAAATTCCCGCGATAACATCTTCAAGGCTCTGTGGCTTCAGTTCTTTCATGAAGTTCTTCATACCGGCACTTTCCAGCTGGAACACTCCATCCGAACGACCGGTTCCCAGTGAATCAAGAACCTTTTTGTCGTTATAATCAATCTTCTGCATATCCAGATGTACACCCGTATCCTGCTCGATCAGATGTACTGCATTCTGAATAACCGTCAGCGTGCGGAGTCCCAGAAAATCCATCTTGAGAAGCCCCAGTTCTTCCAAAGTGGTCATGGTAAACTGTGTAACGATCGAACCATCCTGTGCTCTTGAAAGCGGCACATATTCTGAGACATCCTTCTGGCTGATCACAACACCCGCTGCATGCATGGAAGTATGCCGAGGCAGTCCCTCCAGTCTTCTGGCTGTATCGATCAGATCATGGATTTCCGGCTGCTCTTCATAGGTTTTCTTTAATTCCGGATTCATCTTGAGGGCTTTATCGATCGTGATATTCAGCTCCTGCGGAATCATTTTGGCGATCGTATCCACCTGTGCATAGGGAAGATCCATCACCCGGCCCACATCACGGATAACACCACGAGCTGCAAGTGTACCAAAAGTAACAATCTGAACCACACAGTCATCGCCGTATTTCCGTCTGACATAATCAATAACTTCCTGTCTTCTTTCAAAACAGAAATCCACATCAATATCCGGCATCGAAACTCGCTCCGGATTCAAAAAACGTTCAAACAGAAGATCATAACGAATCGGATCAAGCTGTGTGATTCCAAGCGTATAAGCAACCAGACTTCCCGCTGCGGATCCACGTCCCGGACCTACCATAATGTCATGCTCCCGTGCATACCGGATAAAATCCCATACGATCAGAAAATAATCTACATATCCCATATTTTTGATCGTGGAAAGTTCGTAATTCAGACGTTCCGTCAGTTCTTCTGTAACTGACGGATAACGTTCTTCCAGTCCTTTGAAACACAGTTCATTCAGATATTCCCACGAAGTATATCCTTCCGGAACATCAAATTTCGGCAGTTTTGTAACACCAAATTCAATCTCCACATGACATCTCTGTGCGATCTTATGTGTATTCTCCAGTGCTTCTGTCGCATATGGAAAAAGTCTCTCCATTTCCTCAGGAGACTTCACATAATACTGACCACCCTCATAACGCATTCTGTTTTCATCTGACAGTTTTTTTCCTGTCTGAAGACACAGGAGTACATCATGCGGCTGTGCATCTTCTGCCAGCGTGTAGTGGACATCATTCGTTGCAACCAGCTCAATTCCCGTCTCGCGATGCATCTTAAGAAGCTGCTGGTTTACATTCTGCTGCTCCGGTATCCCATGATCCTGCAATTCCAGGAAAAAATTTCCCTTTCCAAAAATATCCTGATATCGCAGCGCGGCTGCTTTCGCATCCTCATACATTCCTCTTGTAAGATAACGTGCCACTTCACCCGCAAGACACGCGCTTAATGCGATCAGACCTTCATGATATTTTTCAAGAAGCTGCAGATCCACTCGTGGTTTATAATAAAATCCCTCCACAAAACTCTTGGAAACAATCTTCATCAGATTGGCATAACCCTGATTATTTTCTGCCAGAAGAACCAAATGATAGTAACGGTCATCTCCGCTTCCTATCTCACGGTCAAAACGAGAAGCCGGTGCCACATAAACCTCACAGCCAAGAACAGGATTAATTCCTGCTTCCCTTGCTGCACGATAAAAATCGATCACTCCATACATTACTCCATGATCTGTGATCGCAGCACTATCCATACCCAGCTCTTTTACTCTGTTCACATACTCCCGGATTTTGTTTGAACCATCCAGAAGACTGTATTCCGTATGAACATGAAGATGTGTAAAATTCATATCTTTTATCCTTTACTATATCTTCGACCGGTTATTTAACAATATAGATACGACGGTCTTTGATTTCAATCTTGCCTTCCTTAAGAAGATGTCCGACTGCTCGTTTAAATGCATTCTTACTCAGCCCGAACTCTCTTTTGATAACTTCCGGTGAAGCCTTGTCATCAAAAGGAAGAACTCCTGCAAATTCCTCGATGATACTGAATACACTTTCTGCATCTTCATTGATCTGGATATATGCCTCTTCACGATCACTGACATCCATTTTTCCATCCTCTTTGACCTTTGTCACACGAAGATCAAGAACTGTTCCCGGACGATATTTTCCCTTTGCCTCTCTCGCCGGGATCAGTGCAGAATATTTATTATCTACCGCAACAAAAACACCAAAATTGTCACTGATCTGATAAACTCTGCCTTTTACGCGTTCACCTTCTTTGTAAGGTGTCTCCTTTGAAAGATATGGGTATACCTTCATTGTTGCACAAAGTCTGCTGCTCTTATCTACATAAACAGCAACCAGACATTCCTGCCCTTCAAAAATTCTTGTTGTCTGCTCATGATATGGCAGAAGCAGATCTTTTTCCAGGCCCCAGTCAAGAAATGCACCTATTTTTGTCACCTGTTTTACCCTGAGAAGTCCCGTTTCGCCAACTGTAAGACGTGGCTCATTTGTTGTAGCGATCATTCGATCCTGTGAATCCTTATAAATAAAAACCTCCAGTTTATCACCGGCTTTGGTACCCGCCGGAACCTGCTTTGCCGGAAGCAGTACCTGATGCTTTGTATCCGCGTTCATATCCTCCGCCAGGTACACACCAAAATCTACTGTTTTCACTACCTGAAGTGTCTGTTTTTTTCCTAATTCGATCATCTTTACCTCCAATATGCCAGACGGAGCTTCGCACTCCGCCTTCGTTACCTGCTCATAACCAAATGACTGCTTTGCAGCTTCAAGTCAGACAGATATTTGCAGGATTATTTTCACCTTCCTGATTTGTCGTTTAATTGTACCACAGAAAAACATTTATGAATATAAAAAAGGATGATCTTCTTAATATTTCATGTTTCCCCACCTTGGAATACAGCAAAACGTGCTGTACGATTTCTCTGTACAGCACGTTTTCTATATTTTCTGATCATTCCATAACCGGTATCTCATATCCCCAGGATGCTCTCATCTCATCCATGATCTTCATCACGCGGATTGTTTCTTTATGCGGCATTTCCGGACATTCCAGTCTGCCTTCCTCAATTGCTTTTCTGCATGCCTCTACTTCATATTCATAACCTGAAATCTGTTCCGGTGGAATAATTGAAGTAACTTTTTTATAATTTTCATCAAACACTCTGATTTCTTCCGGATTGTTGATATTTGTAATCTCAATATAACCCCTGGTTCCAAAAATTGTCCCCTGTCGATTCTGCACCGCATGAACATTGCACTGCATAGCTGCTGTCTTTCCACCCGCAAATGTCATATTAATATTATCTATCATATCAACACCATCTTTAAAAACAGCCTCCGAATGAACCCTCTCCAGATTCTCTCCGAAAATCATACTTGCAAAATTCACCAGATATACCCCGACATCCAGCAATGCTCCACCGGCAAGTTTCGGATCCCAGATCCTTTTTACCTGACTGAGTTCATATCCCAGATTCGCTGTCAGAGAAGTAACTTCTCCAATCACACCATCCTCAATAAGTTTATTTATCATATTTCTGGACGGCATATATCTTGTCCAGATTGCCTCTGTGAGAAGAAGCTTTTTTTCCTCTGCAAGCCTCAGTATTTCCTCTGCCTGCTCCGCATTTACAGTAAATGCCTTTTCACAAAGTACATGCTTTCCTGCCTCCAGGCACATCTTTGCACATTTATAATGATGTGAATGCGGTGTTGCTATATAGACAAGTTCTACTTCCGGATCTTTCAGCATTTCCTCATACGAACCATAAAATTTCGTAAATCCATATTCCTCTGCAAACTTCTCTGCCCTGTCTTTATCTCTTGCTGCAATGGCATACGCTTCTACATCGTTCATTTTTGTAATTGTAGCAGCCATTTTATTTGCAATGGCACCAGCTCCCATGATCGCCATTTTTAACATATTAAACTACATCCCCTTTCAGTTTTTAAAATATTTCCATGCACTGTTCAGTCCATCGATCACAGCACGATATGTGGCATATTTTTCCTCATAAATTTTTTTATATTCTGGTCTTGGATATATTGTCTTTGTTATTTTTACAGTCTTTTCAATTGCTTCTTTGTAATCTTTATAAACACCTGCTGCAATTCCCGCAGCCATAGCAGCGCCTTGTGCCCCCAGTTCCTTATCACCAACTACATCAATCGGTATCTGCAGTGCGTCTGCAAAAATCTGCACCCATACATCTGAATTCGCCGCACCTCCGGAAAGCCGGATACTTTTAGGTATTTCACGATTTCTGAGAAGCTTTTTGACATGTGTCATATGAGAAAAAACAATTCCCTCATATACTGCTCGAAGCATATGTTTCTTCGTATGATACGCAGTAAGTCCCACAAAGGTACCTTTTGCAAGCGGATCTTCATTTGAACCATTAAGGAAAGGCAGAAATATAACATTACTGTCCTGTGGTTCGATCGACTCTACCCATTCATTTGTAATCTCATAAACTGAACCGCCACTTTCTTTTGCTTCCTGCTTTTCATAGTTCATCAGATTTCTGATAAACCATTCCATATTTCCTGCTGAAGTCGGGCTGCTCTCCTCGATCAGGAAATATCCCGGCATACAGAACATGGAATTCAATGCAACTGTTCCGTTTAATACCGGTTCTTTTCTGATAAATTCATTAATACTCCATGTTCCTGCTATCATGCACATTTCCTTTTCATCAGAAAGTCCTGATGCAATCCCACATGCATTCACATCAAACATTCCCGCTGCCACAGGTGTTCCCTCTGGCAAAAGTGTTTTTTCACCTGCTTCCTTTGTCACATATCCACAGATATCTGCAGAATATTTTAATGCTGGCAGTTTTTCATAACAGTCTTCCAGCCCATATAGTGCCATCAGTTCACGGTCATGCTGTCTGGTAACCATATTTACCAGATTTCCACCTGAGCAATCTGTATATTCACTATTTGCCTCTCCGGTAAGACAATAACGGATATAATCTTTTACAGCAAAAATATATTTTGTCTTTTCAAGTACTTCCGGTTTATTATCACGAAACCATGCCAACAGACTTACTGGCTGTACTGCCAGTATCTCCTGAAATGTTTTTTCATAAACTTTTTTGTTTGTTCCATCATTATACCACTTTTCCACCTGTTTCCAAGCTCTGGTATCTGTCGACATAATCCCGTTATAAGAAGGTTTTCCATCATATCCGATCATATAAAGACCTTTTCCCGCTCCGGAAAAAGATACTCCGGCAATCTGAGCCGGATCAATCCCGCTTTTCTCAATCGCTGCTTTTATCGCTTTCGCATTTACATCCCAGAGTTCTTCCAGATTCTTCTCTGTATATCCCGGTTTCGGTGTCAGTGTTTCTGTTGGGAAACTTGCCACAGAAATCTGTTCTCCGTTCTCATCAAAAAGTGCAGCCTTTGAAAAAGTTCCTCCATTATCAATTCCCAGTAAATATTTCATCATTTCCTCCATATATAAAGACCGCTCAGGATACACGATCTCTCGGTATCCTGAGCAAAAGACTTACAAAGATACTCCCTTTTTATTCAGGATTACCTTTACACATTTTTTAATTTTCAGGTACTTCCTGCGGTACTCCAGGACAATTTGGTCCGAAGTGTTTCAGGACTACCAGCGGTTCTACCTGACTGGTATTTGTAATTGTAATACCTTTTACAGATGCCTGCTCTGATACAAAGAATTCATCTGTACTCTGCTGTCCAAAATGAAGCAGTGTCGGTGCTTCTGCATCGTATACTCCAAATTTTCCGTGCCCCTGAACAAAGATGCATCCATATGCAGCACCATCTTTAATTGTTACAGTCTGTCCCGGATATACGGTCAGTTCCTTTGCTGCGATATATGGATTTGCATATGTGATCCATTTCTGTACAAACTGTTCCGTCTCAGTTTCTACGATCGGTCTGCGGAAATAATGTTTCCTGTAATGAGGATCAACATTCTTCTCCCAGTCAAGAAGTTTAAATACATCTTCAATATCCTTCTTATCTTCCGGCAGCTCCTCATCCAGCATTTCCGGCGGATAAACTTCTCCTGATACAATATTCTCATATACTGAGTTTACATCTGAATTCCACTGAGGTTCATAAGTAAGTACAGATGCCGGTGCATGGATCACACCTGCCGGAGTATACCAGCCGGTACCCAGTTCTACTCTGTATGCTCTGGAAAGTTCCGTGATTCTTGTATCATCATCTGCAAAATTACGGATTCTGTCCTTGATCTCCTCCGGATCTACATCCGGATCAAATCCAAAATATGTATAATTTGCTTCTCCGAAATAGTTATTCAGCTGTTTCGGGAAATAATAGTTTTCCGGCTTTCCAAGTTTTCCTACTCTGGCAGCATCTTCAAATGTCAGATGAAGATGATGAAACAGCGGATTTTCATTATCAAAGAATTTAGAGTACATTGGCCATCCGTCATATTTCTCCATCAATTCTTTGCCGACAAGTTCTTCTCCAAGTACCTTTACTGCATTTCTAAGAGAAAATTTCTCATCACTGTCATAGTTCACACAGACATATGCCATACCTTCGTCTGCCTTTGCGGTCTCACCGTTCTGTGCTGCGATCGTTGATGCAAACCATCTCTCAGTGATAGATCCTCTTGCCATTCCAAATGCAAAATAATCATCCGGATGAAGTTTTAATCTGTGTCCGGCTTTGCCGAATCTTCTCGGTACAAATGCAGGAAACAGACGGAAAACACCTTCTCCTTTTTCAAATGTAGAACGGATCACCGCTTCATCTTCTGTCGCATCTTTTACTACAAGATTTCCTGTTTTTTTTGCTTCTTCAAGTCTTGTATCCAGTGCTTCTCCGGCTTTTTTGATCAGATCTTTTTCTGTCATATTTTCTTTCTCCTTTTACCTCATTACTGATTTTTTACTGCCTCAAATTCCTCTCTGCCATGCAGGATATGAAAGGTCAGATTGTATTCTTTTACTTCACCCGGCTCAAGATATTTCATCGAACCATTTTTTACCGCATCTTCAATTCCATCAATTGTAGCATTTGCAGGTTCCAGCCCCATTACATAATCTCCTGCTCCCATCATCTTCCATTGAACAAAATGATCCAGTGTGCTGAGATCGATTTCTATTGCTATTCCTGTTTCAATCTCCGGATTATAAACTGCTGCAATCGCATGATTATTTTCATCCGCTCTCAGCTTATGGTAATAGCACATTTCCTCATAATCCGGATCCGCTGTTTCCGGATTCATCCAGTTTGAAATTCCTTCCTGTGCATGTGCATTTCTCGCCTTTGTTTCCAATGCCGGAATATAAATCTCACTTTTCGGAGTAAGAATCGGATAACCAATATTACAGTGATAAAGAATCATCTGACGAACCTTTTTGTAACCATCATTTCTTACTTTATCTCTGAGTATGATTTTTCTTTCTTTATAAAAACATCTTACTTCACGGTCCAGAGATATTTTATCGCCAAAGATCACTGCATCTTTTACAGTTCCTCTGATCACTGCACACGGCTTTTCTTCATCTTCTTCAATAAAATAACTGACATTTTCTGCCGGTGTATGCGAAAGATTTCCATGCAGTCCATAGGAAGTTCCCTCATACTCACATGGCGCACCTGCTGCTTTTAATCCACAGGTAGTAAGAAATCCTGCAGTAAAGCTTTTGAGAAATCCCAGGCCTTTATCATCAAAATACTCTGGTGCCACTACTCCGCAAGGGGAAATAAATCCCACATTTTCTCCATGAAAATCCAGATAAGGAATATCCATTCCCCTGCTTATATTCACATCAAAATGCATGCCTGAACGATTCTGAACATCCAGCATTTCCACTCCGGCAGCCTTTCCATCTTCCATACGGATCTTCTTTATTCTCATTAACTGATCCGGATGACCAATGTATTTCTTTTCTTCCTGATAATTCATCTTTCTCAGCAGACTCCTTTCTGAAGAATTATATTTCCGTAACGAGATTCATCTCCTGTCTGTACGATGACAAATGCGTCTTCTGCTGTTTTATAAAAAGGAAGACGGTCTATAAATTCAAAATCATGGAATGCATCATCTTCGTCATATTTATTCAAAAGTTCTCTGTATGTTTCCCATATCTCCGGAACCGGCTCTGTCGGAAGATTTCTCATAAGCCTCACGGGATTTTCTATAAAATTATCTAATGGAAACAATTGCAGAATTGCCTCCAGAAGTTCCGGAATCATAATGCCGTCCATACGGATCATTTTTTTTGCATGTGCCGTTCCGGGAAAGTTGGCATCTGCCAGAATTAATACATCTGAATGTCCCATTTCCATCATTGTCTTTACCAGTTCCGGAGGTAAAATTTTTGGTATATTTCTCAGCATTTTATGTTTCCTTTCTGTTTTTTATCTGTTTTTTGGGCGCAAAAAGCACCGCTGCAAAGTCCATTCTTTGCCAGCGGTGCCTTGCTCATATTATCGCGCTCTTATTCTGTTTTATAAAACATCTTTCACGGGTTCGTTGAAACAGAATTTATTTTTCCTCTGCAGTTTCAGTTGTTTCGTCTGCTTCTGAATCATCAGCTGCCTCTTCTGTAGCTTTTTTGTCATCTGTTGCGGCATCATCAGAAATAGCATCTACACCGCCCTCAAGATACGCATCTACATTATCTTTTGTGATTGGACGGAATGGGATTCTTGTGTCAGGCTCAACTTCTTCACCTTTTGCCGCTGCAACTGCAACATCTACACCAGTTCTTCCCTGTCCGGCAGAGTCCTGAAGAACGGATACACCATAAGAACCATCTTTAACTGCCTGAACTGCATCATCAAGACCATCTACACCACCGATAATAATGTCATCTCTGCCAGCTGCCTGTGCTGCTGAAAGAGCACCCATACCCATGTCATCATTCTCACAGATGATAGCTTTCAGATCATCACCATATGTTGTGATCCAGTCTTCTGCAAGTGCCATAGCTTCATCACGTTTCCAGTTAGCTGTCTGAGTTGCAACTACATCGAAATAATCAAGAAGTCCTACTTCTTCAAATCCAGCCATACGTCCAACCTGTCCTGACTGACCCATAGGTCCTTCAATAATTGCAACTTTTGATCCTTTCTCAAGCCCTGACTCTTCAACAAACCATTTTCCAAGAAGTTCTCCAGATTCCTGATCTGTACATCCTACAAATGCTGTATAATCCTTGTCAGCAATATCGCCATTGTCAACGATGATCGGAATACCAGCTTCATTGGCCATAGAAACAACCGGTGCACTTCCTTCAACACTCTGCGGAATTACAACAAGTGCATCAACACCAGCTGCCAGAAGTGTCTCACAGTCACTGATCTGTTTGTTTACATCGCCACCCGCATCATACATCAGAAGTTCTACGCCGAGCTCTTTTGCTTCTTCTTCAGCTGCATCTGCAATAGCCGCTACGAATGTATCAGAGTTATCTTTGGATGAAAAACCAATCTTAATATCAGCATTGTCCTTCTCTGCTGCTGATACAGATACATTAAATGCACCCATAGTTGCGATCATAGAAACTGCCAGTAACCCACCAAGAACTTTTTTCTTCATATTTTGCTTCCTCCTTAAAAGAAATTGTTATATTTTTTAATATCTCCGTGATATTAAATTCCTGTTTGTTCTTTATTCAGTTTTTTATTATTCTTTCTTTCCTTTTGTCCTCATATCCAGGAATACTGCTATGATGATCAGTAAGCCTTTTACGATCTGCTGCCAGAAGGAGTTGATATTCATCAGGTTCATCGAGTTCTGTAATAATCCAAGAATTACAAAGCCAATGATCGTGCCTGTCAGTGAACCAATACCACCGTTCATACTGGTGCCGCCGATCGCTGTCGCTGCGATCGCATCCATCTCATAGGATTCACCTGCTGTCGGCTGACCGGAACTGATACGTGCTGCAAGGATCAGGCCAACCATCCATGCACAGATAGAAGACATTACATAAACCATAAGCTGTACTCTCTGAGTACGCACACCGGAAAGCTTTGCAGCATTCATATTACCGCCGATTGCAAATACATAACGTCCAAATGTAGTCATTGTAAGTATCACAAGACCGATGATACAGAAAATCACCAGCAGGATGATCGGAACCGGTATGCCCAATAAATATCCCTGACCTATTGTCTTAAAACTCGGATCTGAGATCGTGTAAGGTTTACCATTGGAATAAACCTGTGCAAATCCACGTCCTATCGTCATCGTAGATAAGGTTGCAATAAATGGCTGGAATCCAACATAGGAAATAAGCCATCCGTTAAATACTCCACAGATAATGGAGATTGCAAGCGCTGCCAGACTCGCTAGAAACCAGTTTGTTCCACTCTGAAGCAGAGAGCCAACAATTACACCGGTGATAGCAACCACAGATCCTACGGAAAGGTCGATACCTCCTGTAAGAATTACAAAAGTCATTCCTACTGCAAGAATACCATTAATAGAAATCTGTCTCAGAATATTAATGATGTTCTGACTTTTCAGAAAAACATCTGATCTGAAGCTCATAAAGACAATGATAAAAAGAGCAACGAATACAAGTCCAAATTGTCTTAGAATCTTTCCTATATCTTTTTTCTGTGTCATTCTCCATTTCCTCCAAATGCTAAATTCATAATAGCCTGCTGAGAAGCTGTTTCTTCTCCTTCCAGCTCTCCTTTTACTTTGCCGTTTGCCATAACCATGATTCGGTCACTCATTCCAATCAGCTCAGGCATTTCAGAGGAAATCATAATGATCGCAATACCCTGTTTTGCCAAGTCGATCATAATATTATAAATCGCAGCTTTGGCTCCTACATCAATACCCCTTGTGGGCTCATCCATGATCAGCACCTTTGGCTCTGACAACAGACATTTTGCCAGAACTACCTTTTGCTGATTACCACCCGAAAGACTGGATACCAGATCATCAATTCCATTCATTTTTGTTGCCATTTTTTCTGTATATTCTTTTGCGAGTTTTTTCTCTTTAAGCTTCTGAATGAATGATGCGCTGGATAACTTGTCAAAATTCTGCAGAGAAACATTTTCTTTGATATTCCTGCAAAGTACCAGTCCCAGTTCCTTTCTGTCCTCCGATGCCATTACAATATGATGTTTGATCGCATCCTGTGGATGTTTGATGACAATCTGTCTGCCTTCCATATAAACTTCTCCGGAATCCAGTTTGTCATATCCGACAAGTGCTCTCATAACTTCACTTCGTCCGGCACCCACCAGACCTGCCATACCAAGGATCTCACCTGCATGGACTTTAAGGTTGATATCCTCAAAAACTCCCTTTCTGGTAAAATTCTTAAGTTCAAGAACAACTTCACCTTTTTTTGCGGTATTGTTCGGATAACCGCCTTCCAGTTCACGGCCTACCATCATATTGATCAGCTGTTCTCTGGATGCTTCTGCAACCTTGACACATCCTATAAACTGCCCATCCCGAAGTACAGAAACTCTGTCTGCAAGCTGGAAAACTTCTTCCATTCGATGAGAGATATAAATAATTCCAACCTTTTTTGCTCTCAGACTGTCAATGATATGAAACAGTGTTTCTGTTTCCTTCTCAGATAAGGAAGATGTAGGCTCGTCCATGATAATAACTTTGGAATTATAGGAAACTGCTTTGATGATCTCCATCATCTGAATCTGTGCGATATTCAGGTTCTTCATCTTCATTGTCGGTTTTATGTACTGATCCAGTTCATACTCAACAAGAAGTTCCTGTGTTTTTTTATTAAGCAGCTTCTTATCAACAAATGGTAATCCTTTTATTTTTTTCTGCTCTCTTCCAAGAAAAACATTTTCTGCTACTGTCATTTCCGGAATAGGACTCAATTCCTGATGGATCATGGATATTCCTGCATCAAGAGCTTCCCTTGCAGATTTAAAGTCAACTTCCTGACCATCAAGAATTACTTTTCCTGCATCTTTTGTATAAATACCCATGATGATCTTCATAAGAGTAGATTTTCCTGCACCGTTTTCACCCATCAGTGCATGAAGTTCACCTGGTTCGATACAAAGTTCTGCTCCTTTCAGGACTGTTACGCCGGAGAAAGCTTTATCAATTCCTGTGGCTTCCAGTATATATTTGCCTCCCAAGACTTTTCTCCTCCTTCAAATTCTATTCGATCACCAGATCCGGATTCTCCGAGAAGTGTTTCAGAATTACGATAGGATCTGTTGTCGATGGATTTGTGATCACAATTCCCTCTTTTGCTGCTTTTTCAGTTACAAAATATTCATCGTGTGTCAGCTGTCCGTAATGGATCAGTGCCGGAGATTCAATCTCCCATTTGCCAAATGTTCCATGACCTTCCAGACAGATAAGACCATATGGTGCATTGTCTTTAATTGTCACTGTCTGTCCCGGAAGAACTGTCAGGCGTTTCGCACATACTGTTTTGCACTTATAGCAGATCCACTCTTCAATATATCCATCTGCGATCATTTCTTCCAGCGGCTTCACCGGCTTCGGTGCCATAAAACGATTCTTATGGAAGTCAGGATCTACATTTCTTTCCCAGTCAATGACATCCAGCAGGTATTCATAATTTCCGATTTCTTCTTCCGGTGTGTTTTTCCAGAGAAGATCTTCTCCTACGATCTGTCCGTTCAGGAGTACTGACTGATACATTGCATACACATCAGATGCAAACTGTGGTTCATAAGTACAAAGACTTCCTGGTGCATGTAAAACTCCTGGAGGAACATCCCATCCTGTATCAAGATCTAACTTATAAGCCATTGCCAGAGATGTGATCTTGTTATCACCCTTCGTAAAGTTTCTGAGTGCATCCAGCACCTGATCTTTTGTTGTTTCCGAATTCAGTCCAAAGAAAGTAAATGGAAATTCTCCACCATGGTTGTTTAACTGTGATGGGAAGAAATACATCTCCGGTTTTCCTGATGCTCCAACTCTGTTGGCATGCTGATCTCTGTGATGAATATGATGCGGCAACGGACCTGCATTATCAAAGAATTTAGAGAACATTGCCCATCTGTGATATTTATTCCAGAGTGTTTCTCCGATCACTTCCGCTCCGAGAAGTTCAACTACATCTCTGAGCAGAACCTTTTCTTTTCCTTCATCGTCTACAACAACGTAACTAAGACCTTCGTCCTCAGGTGTCCCTGGTCCATTCTCTGCCCATGTAGTTGATGAAAACCATCTCTCATCAATACCGCCTCTCTGTCCCAGAACAAAATAGTCATCCGGATGAAGTTTTATTCTCTTTCCCGGTCGGCAAAATGATCTCGGTACCCATGTAGGAGCCAGTCTTAAAATTCCATTTCCCTGTTCCAATGCCTGCTCTGCAAGTCTCTTCTTATCTGACATATTATTTCTCCTTTTTTGGTAAAACGTTTTTCTAATGGATAAAAAAAATATCTTCTTATTTCGTTGTGTATTTTTACTATTTTTTCACGCATATTCTCCGTGTTTTAAGTGATTTTGCCACCTAAGATAGGTTTATCATATTCCTTTCACCATGATTTGTCAATTCATTTTTCTGTTTAATTTTATTTTTGTGAATAGTGAAACGTTTTTTTCATTTATTTTTAGTTGTTCTGCACAATATTCTCGTATTTTTGTCTATTATTTATTAGTGAAACGTTTTTCTATATGTTTTAAATATACAATTTATTATATTTTTTGTAAATTTATGAACAACTAAAAAAGAGAGGATTTTACTCCTCTCTTACCAGTCTATCAAATTCCAGTCTTCCGGTGCATCTTTTACCGTTGATTTACGTACAACAAGACGTGCCGTCATTCTGACACCAATTGCATCATGAAACTTTTCATCCTGCTCTTCGATTCTCTGAAACAAAATTTTGGCAGCCTCGATACCAGCATGTTTCTTCCTGATATGTATAGTCGACAGTGACGGTTCTACAACACTCGCCAGAAAAACATCATCATATCCCATCAGTTTTACATCTTCCGGCATTCTTTTGCCATATTCTTTCAGTACTTTTAATGCGCCTATTGCCATCTGGTCATTTCCACAAAATACACCGTCCAGATCCGGAACCTGTTCCAGCAGCTGCTTCATACAGGTATATCCACTCTGATGACTGTAATCACCGTAAGCCACCATAGTCTTTCTGTCAAAGTACATCTGGTTCTTCTGCAAACAGTCCTCAAATCCTTTACTACGTTCTTTGACAATCTGCATTTCCGTTGGACCTGTGATATGACATATTTTCTTACAGCCACAGTCAATTAAATGCTGCACTGCTTTCTGTGCATTCGCATATCCGTCGAAAAACACCGAATCGATTCCTATTTCTGTCAGATCCCGTTCCAGACTGACCAGTGGGATTTTTTTATATCTGTTAGCCTGCTTTCTTAATTGTGAAAAATATTTCTCTGCATTTTCATTTGGTACAAACGAAACAAAAATGATTCCGTCCACACGGCTGGCGATCAGTCTGCGAAACAGTTCTTTCTCTCTCTTGATCGCATCTTTGTCTCCATAAGTTCCCTGTGTATCACAGATAATGATCTGATATCCCTTTTCTACTGCAACAGAATTGATTCCCTTCACAACATAAGGATAAAAAACTCCGCACATATCTTCCGTGATCACACCAATTGTCCCTGTCTTGTTATTTTTCATACTTCGTGCGATTGGATTAGCCTCATAAGAAAGTTCCTCAACTGCCTTTTCCACGCGCATTACCAGATCCGGGCTTACATATTTCGATTTATTCAGTACATTAGATACTGTCGAAATAGATACTCCCGCTTTTTTTGCAACCTCCTTGATTCCGCTCATATACTGTTATTATTCTCCATATTCTTTTTTCATTGCCTGTTTCATAATCTCAACAGGAGCCTTCTTTCCTGTCCAGAGTTCATATGCCAGGGCACCCTGATTCACAAGCATTTCAAGTCCATTAAAAGTTTTCAGATTTCGACCTTCTGCCTCTTTCAAGAAAGACGTCTTTAACTTATTCGGTATTACATCGCATACGATCACGTTTTCCGGCAGTCTGTCATAATCAATATCCGGTTTTTCATCATCTGTAAAGCCAATCGGTGTTGCATTAACCAGGATATCTGTGTCTTCCGGAACTACAATACAGTCATTCCACTGCAGGAATATTCCAGCCGCCTGTGTTTTTTCGTTTATGATATCAGTCAGAGCCTGTCCGCTTTTTTGACTTCTGTTGATAACTGTGATCTTTCGAATTCCTGCACCAGCCAGTTCAACAGCAATCGCTCTGGCAGCTCCACCTGCCCCCAGGATTACTGCATTTCTGCCATTCAATGGAATTTCTCCATCTTGCAGACTTTTGATAAATCCTTTACCATCGGTATTTTCGCCCGTTAATTTATTATCTTTCCAGTAAATGGTATTGACTGCCCCCATGATTTCGGCACTTTCAGAAACCTCATCCAGATATTTAAGAACCTCTCCCTTATGAGGCATTGTAATATTAATACCTGTAAAGTTCATTGCCCTCAGGCCATTCATCGCCGCTTCAAGATCGCCTGAACGTACCTGGATCGTCAGATATTCCATTGGAATTCCCTCAGCATCAAAAGCAGCCTGTTCCATAACGACTGTCGGATTGTCATCTACCGGATCCCCAAAAACTCCAACCCACTGTTTTTGATATTTTCCTGCCATACATACCCCTCCTAGCGTTTATCACTTTAATTCTGTGTTTTTTGTATAAATTCTACGACTGCATACGGATTATCTGTCTGATCATTGAGAAGAATCGTGGTTGTATTGTCTGTCCGACTTTTTCCAGGATACACGATATCATGCAGTTTCGCCTGCTGCTTATACTCTGCACGCATCTGATAAATTCTGTAATCTTCCGGAAGATAATCCATTGCCATCTGAACATACTGACAATTATTTACATGATGGTTCGTATCCAGATGATGTTTCTGTATACTGAAACTCTCCTGTTTTTCGTACTCCTTTGGTAAAACGATTTTCCGTGGAGCATAATTCATTTCCAGTTTTTCTTCCAACTCATACCCTTTTGTATCTCTCTCTGTCAGTTTAGCAGGAAATCCATTCTCCGCATTGATATATGTCCAGTAAGTGTTTGCATATGCAATCCTCTCACCATCCTTCGTTTCCATGCAGAAATTACGCATTCCCAAAAAACTTCTGAAACCATATGCCCAGGTACACGTCCTGATTTCTTCTCCGAGAGAGGGATAGCGATCTACAATTACCTGCCACGCAGATAATACCCAGAACCGTTTCCATTCTTTGAGAACTTCTATCCCAAGCCCCACTTCTTCAGATTGAAATGTACTGCAATCCTGAAAATAATTCAG
>CAKRTP010000024.1 GCA_934402155.1 uncultured Blautia sp.
TCGAGAGATGTGCAGCGTCAACATACGCATCAAGAAAAAGCTGGGCTGTAAAATTTTATAATGACAGAGGTTCTGTATCACCTCCAGCGAATCACGACCCATACGGCTGCCTGGATTCCTGTTCAGGGGGAGCTGGAGTCGTTAATATCTCGGGCTGGGCGAAGGATGATGATGCCCCAGATCAGGGGGTGGAGCTCCATGTTTATATTGGCGGACCGGTAGGCTCAGCAGAGGGCGAAGGACACGGTGGTATTTTTGCAAATAAACACAGAAGTGACGTAGGAAATCATGCATACTCAGAAACAATAAAAACAAACAAGACCGGGAGACAGGAGATTTATATCTATGGGATCAATATTGGCGGGGGAACAAATCCGCTGATCGCAACAGGGACGGTAAACATTGATCCGGCCTATCATAATCCTGTTGGCTTTTTGGATTCCTGTTCAGGAGGAAAAGGCGTTGTCAATATCTCAGGCTGGACAAAGGATGATGATGCCCCGGATGCAGGGCTGGACATCCATGTTTATATAGGCGGTTCAGCAGGATCTGGTGTATCCCCGCAGGGATTCAGGGCTGATAAGTACAGAAGCGATGTGGGTAAGCATGCGTTTTGGGAGACGATAAAAACGAATAAGACGGGAGTACAGGAAGTCTATGTGTACGCGATCAATGTCGGCGGCGGGGGTAATACACTGATTGGAAAAGGGACGGTAAACATTGATCCGGCTGAGATCAGAGGAAGTGAGATGTCATCGGGATATAACCGGGTATTGCCGGATGGGGATTATCTGATAGCAAGTGCGTCAAAGCCACAGTATTATCTTGATATACAGGGCAGTGCGGTGCCGGCAGCAAATAATACAAATGTTGCTTTGTGCGGTCCTCTTTCCGGAGAGCCGCCGGTGCATGATATCTGGACGATAACGTATACTAACGGATTTTACAGGATCTCTCAGAAAGGAGCGGGAGTTTCCTTAGACGTATATGGGGCAGATACACTGCAGGGACAAAATGTTCAGGTATATGGGAATAGCGGTTCATCCGCACAGAAATGGGCAATCTCCAGAAATAACCGAAATGGTTATCAGATCCAGGCAAAATGCAGCGGATACGCACTGGATATTGCAAATGGAACAATCGCGAATGGAACAAATGTCCATCAGCATCCCGTTAATGCTTCAGCGGCTCAGGAATGGAGCTTTATCCCATATAAACCTTCTCAGGATATGCAAAATGGAAGATATATCATCCTGACGGATCTGGACAGAACGGTGGAAGTCGATGTACCGGGAGATACCGGTGATGTTCCGAATGAGGCAAATATCCAGTTATGGAAAGATACTGCACTCAGCCGGTATAATTCTTTTGATATAACGAAGCTTTCCAACGGGTATTACAAGATCATCCATGCTGCATCCGGAAAGGCTCTGGATCTGTATGGAGGAGGAACTGCTCTGGGAAGCAATATCTCTCTTCATGATGCGAATGGAAGCACTGCACAGCAGTGGGCGATCACAAATGCAGGAGGGGATAGTTTTATTGTATGGGCAAGATGCAGCGGAATGGTAATGGATGTGGATCATGCCAAAACGGCAAATGGAACAAATATTGCCCAGCATACTTATAGTGGATCGTCAAACCAGAAATGGCATTTTGTAAAAGCAGAATATCCGGTGACCTATGATCTTATGGGAGGACAGGGAAATCCTGAAAAGCAGATAAAATATTATAAGTCTGCCCTGAAACTCAGCGCTGCGGTCCCACGAAAGACAGGATATATCTTTAAAGGCTGGAGTGATTCCAAAAATCAAGGTGGATCTGTGTATGCACCGGGCAGTACCTATACGAAAGATGCCGATCTCAGGCTTTATGCTGTATGGGAAAAGGATCCTGTGCCAGTACTCTCAGTAAGCCAGAAGGCTGGAATCCTTACAGCAGCCGTTTCAAATATGGATTATGTGAAAGAGTACGGCTTTGTATACGTAAAAGGAAGTAACGTAACCCTGGAGACTCCTGGAAGAACAAGAGTCGCTTATTCAAACCTGAATTCCAACGGAAGCTATTCCTTCGATGCGACAGAACTGACAGGCTGTACGATCAGAGCATATGTTACATATACGGACAAAAATGGAAATGAACAGGTTGTTTACTCAGAGAGAATAATTCAATAAAGGATTTAAAGTACAAAAAAGAGGGAGAAACGTATGAAAGAGAAAAAGAGAATAAAAAATATATGGATGCTACTAATTGGAATAATAGCTTTGATTATGCTGAGTCCAACTGCTGTCTTTGCTGATGCTATATCAGATGCAATGCAGAAAGTAATTAATGTGTATCCAAATTCATGTAGTTATTTTACTTCAGATGGAAAGAGTGATTCTAATTCCGGTGATCCAAGATGTTCTTTGGTTAATATTCCATCTAGGGGTGGACTGCCTTCGGGAAGAACGGTTAGAGATGCCAGAGGTGGGGATGCCCACTCATGTCATGCATTTGCAGAGTATGTCTGGTATGTCATGTTTGGACATTGCACAAATACACAGACAAGGAAAATTTCTGCCAGTGAATTGCGAGTTGGTGATTTTATAAGATTTTCAGGCCATTCAGCTATTTATCTTGGAGAAGATGCCAGCAATTATTATGTATATGATTCCAACTGGGCGACGCCAGCAGATAATAAAGTTAGATATAATCATAAGATTAGTAAAAGCAGAGGAATTGAAGCATGCTATCGTGCGACAAATTCTCCTGAGTCCACTCCAGGCCAATCAAATCACGACCCATACGGCTGCCTGGATTCCTGTTCAGGGGGAGCAGGAGTCGTTAATATCTCGGGCTGGGCGAAGGATGATGATGCCCCGGATCAGGGGGTGGAGCTCCATGTTTATATTGGCGGACCGGTAGGCTCAGCAGAGGGCGAAGGACACGGTGGTATTTATGCAAATAAACACAGAAGTGATGTAGGAAATCATGCATACTCAGAAACAATAAAAACAAACAAGACCGGGAGACAGGAGATTTATATCTATGGGATCAATATTGGCGGGGGAACAAATCCGCTGATCGCAACAGGGACGGTAAACATTGATCCGGCCTATCATAATCCTGTTGGCTTTTTGGATTCCTGTTCAGGAGGAAAAGGCGTTGTCAATATCTCAGGCTGGACAAAGGATGATGATGCCCCGGATGCAGGGCTGGACATCCATGTTTATATAGGCGGTTCAGCAGGATCTGGTGTATCCCCGCAGGGATTCAGGGCTGATAAGTACAGAAGCGATGTGGGTAAGCATGCGTTTTGGGAGACGATAAAAACGAATAAGACGGGAGTACAGGAAGTCTATGTGTACGCGATCAATGTCGGCGGCGGGGGTAATACACTGATTGGAAAAGGGACGGTAAACATTGATCCGGCTGAGATCAGAGGAAGTGAGATGTCATCGGGATATAACCGGGTATTGCCGGATGGGGATTATCTGATAGCAAGTGCGTCAAAGCCACAGTATTATCTTGATATACAGGGCAGTGCGGTGCCGGCAGCAAATAATACAAATGTTGCTTTGTGCGGTCCTCTTTCCGGAGAGCCGCCGGTGCATGATATCTGGACGATAACGTATACTAACGGATTTTACAGGATCTCTCAGAAAGGAGCGGGAGTTTCCTTAGACGTATATGGGGCAGATACACTGCAGGGACAAAATGTTCAGGTATATGGGAATAGCGGTTCATCCGCACAGAAATGGGCAATCTCCAGAAATAACCGAAATGGTTATCAGATCCAGGCAAAATGCAGCGGATACGCACTGGATATTGCAAATGGAACAATCGCGAATGGAACAAATGTCCATCAGCATCCCGTTAATGCTTCAGCGGCTCAGGAATGGAGCTTTATCCCATATAAACCTTCTCAGGATATGCAAAATGGAAGATATATCATCCTGACGGATCTGGACAGAACGGTGGAAGTCGATGTACCGGGAGATACCGGTGATGTTCCGAATGAGGCAAATATCCAGTTATGGAAAGATACTGCACTCAGCCGGTATAATTCTTTTGATATAACGAAGCTTTCCAACGGGTATTACAAGATCATCCATGCTGCATCCGGAAAGGCTCTGGATCTGTATGGAGGAGGA
Source organism: uncultured Blautia sp. (assembly GCA_934402155.1). Classification (GTDB taxonomy): domain Bacteria; phylum Bacillota; class Clostridia; order Lachnospirales; family Lachnospiraceae; genus Blautia_A. The sequence continues at coordinate 4,137 of CAKRTP010000024.1, forward strand.
ACTGCTCTGGGAAGCAATATCTCTCTTCATGATGCGAATGGAAGCACTGCACAGCAGTGGGCGATCACAAATGCAGGAGGGGATAGTTTTATTGTATGGGCAAGATGCAGCGGAATGGTAATGGATGTGGATCATGCCAAAACGGCAAATGGAACAAATATTGCCCAGCATACTTATAGTGGATCGTCAAACCAGAAATGGCATTTTGTAAAAGCAGAATATCCGGTGACCTATGATCTTATGGGAGGACAGGGAAATCCTGAAAAGCAGATAAAATATTATAAGTCTGCCCTGAAACTCAGCGCTGCGGTCCCACGAAAGACAGGATATATCTTTAAAGGCTGGAGTGATTCCAAAAATCAAGGTGGATCTGTGTATGCACCGGGCAGTACCTATACGAAAGATGCCGATCTCAGGCTTTATGCTGTATGGGAAAAGGATCCTGTGCCAGTACTCTCGGTAAGCCAGAAGGCTGGAACCCTTACAGCAGCTGTTTCAAATATGGATTATGTGAAAGAGTACGGCTTTGTATACGCAAAAGGAAGTAACGTAACCCTGGAAAGTCCAGGCAGAACGAGGACTGCGTATTCAAAAGTCGATTCCAGTGGACGATATTCTTTCGATGCGACAGAACTGACAGGCTGTACGATCAGAGCATATGCTGCGTATACGGATGAAGATGGAACTACACAGGTCATCTATTCAGATCCGATAAGTCGCTAGATGGTATAACAGACAGCAGCGCTGAGACAATATGTTTTGGCACTGCTGTTTTTGTATAACCGAAATTAAACATTGTCTTATCCTGTAAAACGGGTTATAATATTCCCATATAATAAATTTTTATGGAGGTCACTATATGAATGGACGTATAGATTCCGGCTTAGGTCAGATCGTCATTGATACAGACGTTATTGCTACCTATGCGGGCAGTGTGGCAGTTGAGTGTTTCGGGATCGTAGGAATGGCGGCAGTCAGCATGAAGGACGGACTGGTTAAGCTGCTTCGTATGGAAAGCCTGAAACATGGTATCAGTGTCAAGATCACAGAGGACAACAAGATCCGCCTGAATTTCCATGTGATTGTAGCGTATGGTGTAAATATCAGTACGATCGCAGACAACCTTGTCAGCAATGTCAAATATAAAGTCGAAGATTTTACCGGTATGGAGATCGAGAAGATCAATATTTATGTAGAAGGCGTACGCGCAATAGATTAAGGAATCAGAGGAGGAACTTGTGTTGAATATAAAAACCATAGATGCCGGCATGCTTTCCAGAATGTTTCTGGCAGGAGCCAAGAACCTGGAAGCAAAGAAAGAATGGATCAATGAACTGAATGTATTCCCTGTGCCGGATGGAGATACAGGAACAAATATGACTATGACGATTATGTCTGCGGCTGCTGAGGTGAGTGCGCTGACAGATCCTGATATGGAGACACTTGCGAAGGCAATCTCTTCCGGATCTCTTCGCGGAGCCAGAGGAAACTCCGGTGTTATCCTTTCACAGCTTCTTCGTGGCTTTACCAAGAGCGTTAAGAAAGCAAAAGAACTCGATGCACTTGCCGTTGCAGCAGCAATGGATCGTGCGGTAGAGACAGCATACAAGGCAGTTATGAAGCCAAAGGAAGGAACAATCCTCACTGTAGCGAGAGAGGCAGCGCTTAAGGCAGCTGAGATCGCTCCGGAAGCAGATGAACTGCAGCCGTTTTTTGAGAAGGTTTTTGCACATGCAGAGGAAACTCTGGCCAGAACTCCTGAGATGCTCCCTGTTCTTAAGGAAGCAGGTGTTGTAGATTCAGGCGGACAGGGCCTTCTGGAGGTTTTAAGAGGTGCGATCGATGGTTTCCTTGGCAAGGAAGTTGATTATTCTGATTTTGAGAAGACAGCAGGACCTGCAGTGACCAGGATCTCACCACAGGCAGAGGCAGATATCAAATTCGGATATTGTACAGAGTTTATTATTCTTCTGGACAAGCCTCTTCCGCTTGAGGAAGAACATAAATTTAAGGAATTCCTGACTTCTCTTGGAGATTCTATCGTTCTTGTTGCAGATGATGAGATTGTCAAAGTACATGTACACACCAATCATCCGGGACAGGCGATCGAGCGTGCACTGACCTACGGTGCACTTTCCCGTATGAAGATTGACAATATGAGAGAAGAGCATCAGGAAAAACTGATCAAAGATGCTGAGAAACTGGCAAAACAGCAGGCTGAGGAAGCAAAGAAACAGGAGCCGGCAAAGGAAGTCGGATTTATCGCAGTGTCTGCGGGTGACGGACTTACCGACATCTTCAAAGAGCTTGGAGTGGATTATCTGATCGAGGGTGGTCAGACTATGAACCCGAGTACTGAGGATATGCTGAATGCAATTGATAAGGTGAATGCCAAGGCAATCTACATTCTTCCGAATAATAAGAATATCATTCTGGCAGCAAACCAGGCCAGAGATCTGACAGAAGACAAGGAGATCATTGTTGTCCCGACCAAGACTGTACCGCAGGGTATTACTGCACTGATCAGCTATGTTCCGGAGAAGTCTCTCGAGGAAAACACGGAGGAGATGACTGAAGCGATCGCAAGAGTTCGGACAGGCCAGATCACCTATGCAGTCAGAGATACAAGAATCGAGGATAATGAGATCCATGAGGGCGATATCATGGGTATCGGAGATAAGGGAATCCTTGCAGTAGGAGGCAATAAAGAAAAGGTTGCGGCGGATACAGTAGATGCAATGATGTCTGATGAGGCAGAGATCATCAGTATCTATTATGGTATTGATTCCTCCGAAGAAAAAGCAGAGGAGCTTGCAGCAGTCCTGGAAAAACAATATCCGGATTGTGAAGTGGAAGTCAACTATGGCGGACAGCCGATCTATTATTATATCATTTCTGTTGAGTAGAACAGATGGGACAGAGTTTAAGAACCTTAAAGGGTGTAGGAGAGAAGACGGAGAAGCTTTTCTGGAAAGTCGGTATCTATGATACGGATGATCTTCTTCACTACTACCCGAGAAATTATGATGAGTATGAAACGCCGGTAGATATCGCAGAACTTAAGGAGGGGACGGTGCAGGCCGTCTCCGCTGCGGTATGTTCCGGCGTTTATGTTAATTCCGTGAGAGGCAGACAGATCATATCTGTGAACATAGCTGACCAGAGTGGGAAATTCTCTCTGGTCTGGTTTAATCTTCCTTATTTAAAGAAAACTCTCAAAAAAGGAAGCTGGTTTGTTTTTCGAGGAAGGATCGTACGGAAACAGGGGAAACTTGAGATGGAGCATCCGGAGATTTTTACCCCGTCGGCATATGAGGAGATCCTTCATAATCTTCAGCCTGTATATGGGCTGACAGCAGGCCTCTCCAATAAGACGGTCACCAAAATGACTGCACAGCTTCTCGGGGATCTTCCGATGCAGATTGAATATCTTCCGGAAGAACTTAAGGAACGGTGCGGACTTGCGGATATCAATTATGCCCTCAAAACGATCCACTTTCCCCCAAATAAAGAAGAACTCCTGGTTGCCAGGAAGCGTCTTGTTTTTGATGAATTTTTCCTGTTTATTCTTTCTGTGAGAAAAATGAAGCAAAAAGCAGAGGAGACGCAAAACTGTTTTCCTGTCAAAGAAACCTGGCTGACAGAAGAAGTTATGGAAAGACTTCCGTATTCACTTACCAGGGCACAGATGAATGCCTGGCACGAGATCGAGCGGGATCTTGCAGGAAGAAGGATGATGTCCCGGCTGGTTCAGGGAGATGTCGGAAGCGGCAAGACGATCCTGGCTTTCCTTGCAATGCTTCTTGTGGCAGATAATGGTTATCAGGCGGCTTTGATGGCACCGACAGAAGTTCTTGCGAGACAGCATTACGAGGGATTTCTGAAACTGATGGAGGAGCAGAAACTTTCTTTTTCTGTGGTTCTTCTGACCGGGTCGGATACTGCAAAGGAAAAACGGATCGCCTACGAACGCATCGCATCCGGGGAAGCTTCGATCATCATCGGAACACATGCGCTTATTCAGGAAAAGGTGGAGTATGCAAAGCTTGCACTGGTCATCACAGATGAACAGCATCGCTTTGGCGTAAAACAGAGAGAAGCCCTGACAATGAGGGGAAATCCGCCGAATGTTCTGGTGATGAGTGCGACACCTATCCCACGTACACTTGCGATCATCCTCTATGGAGATCTTGATATTTCTGTGATTGATGAACTTCCGGCAAGACGTCTTCCGATTAAAAACTGCGTGGTAAATACTTCGTATCGTCCTAAGGCTTATTCATTTATAGAAAAACAGATCCGCGAAGGCAGGCAGGCATATGTGATCTGCCCGATGGTGGAGGAGAGCGAGGGCATGGATGCAGAAAATGTTCTCGACTATACACAGAAACTCAAAGAAAATCTCCCGTCCGATATCAGGATCGAATATCTTCACGGCAAGATGAAACCCAAAGAAAAAAACAGTGTCATGGAAGCCTTTGCGAAAGGAGAGATCCAGGTTCTTGTATCGACAACCGTTGTGGAAGTCGGGGTCAATGTGCCGAATGCCACTGTCATGATGGTCGAAAATGCGGAGCGTTTCGGGCTGGCGCAGCTTCATCAGCTTCGTGGACGTGTGGGACGTGGAGAATATCAGTCTTACTGTATTTTTATCCAGGGAAATCAGGAACAGGTATCAAAACGTCTGGAGATCCTGAATAAATCTAATGACGGATTTTATATTGCAGGAGAGGACCTGAAGCTTCGTGGTCCCGGAGATCTGTTTGGAATCCGCCAGAGCGGAGATATGGAGTTTAAGATAGGCGATATCTACAATGACTCGGCAATCCTCAAAGAGGCCAGCGAAGCGGCAGATGAGATCCTGTGTCTGGATCCGGAACTGGATCTTGAACAGCACAGATTTCTGAAAGAACGCATGGAAAGTTATGGTCAGAGTGAGGCGGAAAACGTCTGTTTGTAAAAGAAAACTTGCAAAACTGACGGAAACGTGCTATTTTAGTACGGTAAAATATTTTTTTCACCTTGTAAGGAGGCTATTATGGCTACAAGAACAACGACAAAAAAAGCAGAACCTAAGACAACTACTGCACAGAAGGCTATCGAAAAAGAGGCTCCTGCAAAGCTCGCTGCAGAACCGGAGACAAAAGAGCCGGTCAAAGCAACAGTAACCGAGAAAGCAGCTGTAGAAACAGATGTAAAAGAACCTGTAAAGAAAACAACCAGAAAGAGAACTACAGCTAAAAAGACGACTGAAGAGAAAACGACTGAAAAGAAAACTGCTGCGAAGAAAACAACTACAAGAAAACCATCAGCTAAAAAAGCAGCTGAGGTAAACACTGAGGTATTTGTACAGTGGCTTGGCAAAGAGATATATGCAAAAGATGTTGTGGAAAGTATCAAGAAGATCTGGACAGAAGAGATGGGCAGAAAAGAATCAGAACTTGAAGATTTAAAGGTATATATCAAACCGGAAGACAATGGTGCACACTATGTCATCAATGGCGATATTACAGGATTTCTTGGATTATAAGAAAGACAAAAGCTCAGATGATTGGTTCATCTGAGCTTTTTAACCAAATAAACTGCAAATCAGTTACTTGGTTATGAGCAGGCAGCGAAGTGGACTTCGAATATCTGCCTGACGCATGTCCGGTCTAGGAGCAGCAGAGATTAGTACTGTCCGCCTGAAGTGCTCTGGCTTCCGGAAGACATCTGTCTTTCCTGCTGTTCGATCATTTTTTTGACCATATAGCCGCCTACAGATCCATTCTGTTTAGAGGTAAGATTTCCATTGTATCCATCAGTGAGCGGCACACCAAGTTCATTTGCTACTTCAAATTTAAAACGATCCAGGGCTCCTTTTGCTTCTGGTACAACTGCTTTGTTAGAAGAAGTGTTGTTTGACATAGTTCATTTCCTCCTTGGTTGTTTTGTGTTTGTGTTACGATGCTAGTATATGAATTTGCTGAAATAATACACTGGAAGTTAACGTATAATCTGCCAGAAAAATGAAAATATTAACTTTCTATGAATAATGTATATATTTCAAAGAAATAATTGCACTTTTTTTAGCAACTTGCTATAATAATTAAGATGAGTTTCATAATTAACTAAAAAACCAGTAATGTATTGGTGAAAATGGAGAGATGAACGATGAATTTAGGAATCATTGCACACAACAGCAAAAAGGTACTTATCGAAGATTTCTGTATCGCCTATAAGAATATTCTCGCCAAGCATGAGGTTTATGCTACCGGAACAACCGGAAGAAGAATTGAAGAAGCCACAAACCTTCATGTGCATAAGTTTCTTGCAGGAAGTATAGGCGGAGACAAGCAGTTTATGGAAATGGTAGAGAGACAGGATCTTGATATGGTCATCCTGTTTTACAATCCGGTCATGGTCGACCCGAAGGAACCGGACATTCACTCTATCGTTATGAGATGTGATCAATATAATATACCGGTTGCTACGAATATCGCAACAGCAGAACTTCTGATTCTCGGACTTGCCCGCGGCGACCTGGATTGGAGACTGAATCTGAAATGAGAGTAATAGCTGGAAAAGCCAGACGTCTTTCTCTTAAGACGGTACCTGGCATGGAAACAAGACCAACTACTGACAGAATCAAAGAAACACTGTTTAATATTCTGCAGCCTTATATTCCGGACTGTAGTTTTCTGGATCTTTTTAGCGGAAGCGGCGCAATTGGAATCGAGGCACTCAGCAGAGGTGCAGAGCATGCAGCTTTTGTTGAGAAAAATCCCAAGGCATGTGCCTGCATTCGGGAAAATCTTGCATTTACAAAACTGGACGAACATGGTAAACTTCTGAACATGGATGTATTGCAGGCTCTCCGTTCTATGGAAGGACAGGCAGCATTCGATTGTATTTTTATGGACCCTCCGTACGGCAATGATCTGGAGAGACAGGTACTTGAGTATCTCAGGGACAGTTCACTTGCGGATGAGAATACGCTGATCGTTATAGAGGCAGATCTTCATACGGATTTCTCTTATGTCAGAGAACTTGGTTATGAACTGAGCCGTTCCAAAGAATACAAGACAAATAAGCATATTTTTTTGCATAAAGGAAAGTGAGAATACCTTATGGTAACAGCTGTTTATCCGGGAAGTTTTGATCCGGCGACCTATGGTCATCTGGATGTCATCAGGAGAGCAAGCGTCTCTTTTGACAGAGTTGTAGTCGGGGTTTTGCAGAATTCTGCAAAAAGTCCGTTGTTTTCTGTGGAAGAACGTGTTAATATATTAGAAAAGGCGACCAGAGATATCCCAAATGTGATCATTAAGCCATTTGATGGACTTTCTGTGAACTTTGCCAGAGAGAATCAAGCTCAGGTCATTGTACGTGGGCTTCGTGCGGTTACAGATTTTGAGTACGAACTTCAGATGGCTCAGACGAACCGTGTTCTGGCTCCAGATGTAGATACCGTATTCCTGACAACGAGTCTGGAGTATGCTTATGTGAGCTCCACTATTATGAAGGAAGTTGCCCGATTTGGCGGAGACCTCTCAAGCTTTGCACCGGCAGAGATCATTCAGGAATTACGCCTGAAATTACAGGAAAAAGAGAGAAAATAAGGAGAGTATATACTATGAGCAGCAGAATTGAACAGCTTATCGATGAGATCGATGAATTTATAGACGGCTGTAAATTTCAGCCTTTATCCGCAACCAAGATCGTTGTAAACAAAGAAGAAATGGAAGAGTACCTGAGAGAGCTTCGTCTCAAGACTCCGGATGAGATCAAGAGATATCAGAAGATCATCAGCAACAAGGATGCGATTCTTGAAGATGCACAGGCCAAAGCAGATGCTCTGATTGCAGATGCACAGACCAAGGCACAGGAACTTGTTACACAGCATGAGATCATGCAGAAGGCATATGCACAGGCAAACGAGACCATCAATGCTGCCAACAAACAGGCACAGGAGATTCTGGATTCAGCTACACAGGATGCAAACAGCATTCGCCTGAGTGCGATCACATATACAGATGACATGATGGCCAATATCGGATCTGTCCTGAACCAGACTCTGGAGGATGCAGGCGGTAAATACAAGACCTTTATCGACTCTCTGCAGAGCTGCCTGGAAGTTGTAAATCACAACCGTCAGGAGCTTGCACCTCAGACAGCACAGGCAGCAGCTATCACAGGATCTTATCATGAAGAGCCGGTCAGAGAAGCTGAGGATGAAAGCAATCTTTTAGATGACCTTGGTGACGAATAAATAAAGAACCATGACGATCAGTGCATTCAGGAGTTTGGATGCGAGATAGGGGATCATGGATAGCTTTTCGGTCACGAGACTTCGGGTCTGCGCAGTGACACAGGCTCCGCCGAGAACAACTGTGACAAGTGCACAGAGATATTTGATATCTGTGTCCAGGTCAGAGAGTGAGAGTTGATGGAGTCCGGTTGTCATTTCCAGGAGACAGAACAACAGATGCGAGAGTATTGTCTGATTTTTCCAGAAGTGGCGGATACAGGCATTCAGGATCGAGAACATCAGGATATATCCACCAAGTTTGGTGATCGTTTCAAAACCGTTCATAATGGAGGCATCCAGTACAGCTTCGGGAGAGCTGGGGGAGGATGTCTCTTTTTTTGTATCCGATATTTCTGATGAAGTATTTTTTCGAAAATACCACAGGCGCATCAGAGTCATTGTGAGCCAGGCAGAAATCAGCAGAAGCCCAAAGACTTTGAAAGCAGGAATCTGATCGTTCATACAGGTATGTATCAGGTAGGAACTGATGAAGACAGGACTGGCATGATTAGTGAAGGTAAGAAGGTATTGTGCTTCCCTGCGGCTGATCTTCTGGCTGGTATAGAGATCAGAAGTAAGCTTTGCTCCCATTGGATAACCACAGAGAAGCCCAAAGAGGAGTGCACAGGCACCGGCAGATGAAATGCCGAATATTTTTTGCCAGAATGGTTCCAGTGAAGCCGGAAGATAAGCTGTACAGTCTGTCCGGATCAGGATGCCGGTCAGTATCATAAAGGGAAGCAGTGTCGGGAGCAGGATATTAAGCCAGAGACGCATTCCTTCCTGTGCGGAAAGGAGAGCTTCCTGCGGAAAGAACAACAGGAAAAAAATCAGCAGAATACTTATGATTGTATAAAAGATTTTTTTCATAAAAAATTTACAGCTGCTGCAGACAGGAATGAGCAGCAGAGCTTTTTCTTTTACTATATGAAATAAAACAGGCAAATATGAGGAAAAAATCCGGAACCCCTTGAAATAAAAAAGGTTTACGGGTAAAATAAATGCTAATCTTCTGCATATATGCAATGCAGTGAGAATGGAGGAAATTAGAAATGAGAGTATTAGAAAACTGCGAACCAAAAAGAGTATTTTATTATTTTGAAGAAATCTGCAAGATTCCGCATGGTTCCGGAAATACAAAACAGATCAGTGATTATCTGGTAGGTTTTGCGAAGGATCATGGACTTGATTATGTGCAGGATGAGATGAACAATGTTGTGATCTATAAACCTGCATCCAAAGGCTATGAGAATGCTCCGACTGTGATCCTGCAGGGACATATGGATATGGTATGTGAGAAACGTCCGGATGTAGAGCATGATTTTGAAAAAGACGGACTGAATCTTTCTGTCAGAGACGGATTCATTAATGCTAACGGAACTACACTGGGCGGAGATGACGGAATTGCTGTTGCATATGCGCTGGCACTTCTGGAAAGTACAGATCTTTTACATCCGGCACTGGAGGTTCTGATCACTGTAGATGAGGAGATCGGACTTCTTGGAGCAGTAGATATGGACTGCAGCGTTCTTAAAGGAAAACGTATGATCAATATGGATTCTGAGGCAGAAGGAAGTCTCTGGATCAGCTGTGCAGGCGGACTTTCAGCAGTCAGCAGCATTCCTGTCCAGAGAGTGGAAGCAGAGGGAACCAGGATCCAGGTCAAGATCTGTGAACTGACAGGCGGACACTCCGGAGCAGAGATTGACAAGAAACGCGCAAATGCCAACATTCTTATGGGACGTTTCCTTTATGGACTTAAGAGAGAAGCTGATTACGAGATGATCTCTCTGGAAGGCGGTCAGAAGGACAATGCGATCACCAGAGAAGCAGTGGCTGAACTTCTTATCGACGGAGCGCAGGCAGAAGCGGTTAAGGCTTATGCATCAAAAGTACAGACTGCTCTTCGTGAAGAATATGAAGGAAGTGATGCAGGAATCACTATCCAGATCACAGAGGGTGCTGTGGAGTCAGCAATGATCCTCCATCCGACCAGCAGAGAAAAAGTTCTTTTCTATCTGATGGAAGTTCCATTCGGTATTCAGAAGATGAGCGGAAGCATTGAAGGACTGGTAGAGACTTCCAGTAACATCGGAATTGTGAAACTTTATGAAGATGAATTCTTTGCAAGCTCCGGAGTCAGAAGCTCTGTGGAGGCAGCGAGAGATGCACTCTCCGACAAGATCCAGTATCTCACAGAGTTCCTTGGTGGTGAGTATACGATCCAGGGTGCTTATCCGGCCTGGGAATACAGAAAAGAATCTCCGCTTCGTGACAAAATGGTATCTGTATATGAAGAAATGTACGGACAGAAGCCGGCAGTTGTTGCAATTCATGCAGGGCTGGAATGCGGACTCTTTTACAAGAAAATCGAGGGGCTTGACTGTGTATCTCTGGGACCGGACATGAAAGATATCCATACTTCCGAGGAAGTTCTGGACATTGCATCTACAGAACGTGTGTGGAACTATCTTGTGAAAGTTCTGGAACAGTTAAAAGACTGAGAAACAGCATAAAAATTTTCAGGCAGAGGCTTCTGGACACAAATGTCAGGAGCCTCTGTTTTTGGCAGATCAGGCAGAAGATGTTCATAAAAATAAAGTTCAGGCATAAAATTAAAACTGATCATAATGCGGGAAATATAGATGAAGCAGAGGATCCGAAAACTTTTGTTCTGCATTTTTGTTCTTGCATGTATTGATGAAGGACAGGAAATTCTGCTGGAGAGGGGCAGAGCTTCTGTTCTTGGCAAAGCTACCTGCACCACAGAGGCATTTCGTGAACAGAGACTTTTGCCGGAACTGTATCAGCAGATTTTGAAGCAGGATCCGAAAGGATCAGAGCAGATGGAAGATCTGACGGCTGTCATGCTGAATGGAAATTTTTATCCTGAAAGGTGCGTCTTTGAAAGGGAACCTTATCTGAGATATAAATATAGAGAATACACAGAGTTATGTGATCTTTACCGAATGATATGGAATGATATAAAATATTTTCCGGTTGCTGCAAAGAAGGTCTTTTTTGAGGACAGCTGGCTGGAAAGAAGATATGGTGAAGAATGGCTGCATGAAGGCTGTGATCTGTCAGGGGAGGATAACAAGGCGGATTTTTATCCGATCATCAGCATGACAGATGGCACAATAGAAACAGTTGGCTGGACACCTTTTGACGGATACAGGATCGGAGTCCGTGCACCGTCAGGAGGCTGTTTTTATTATGCACGTCTTTCTTCCTATGACCGTTCCTGGGAGGAAGGAGATTTTGTTGAAGCGGGCGAAATCCTTGGCTTTATGGGTGATAGTGGAGGTGTTTTTGAGGGGACAGAAGGGAATTTTTCCGTGCATCTTCATCTGGGGATTTATATCAGGACGCCTTATTCTGACGCGATGAGTGTGAATCCTTTCTGGGTGTTGAGAGCCGTGGAGAAAAAAATCAAAAACTGCGTATATTAGTTCACTATTTCAGATAAAAATGTGCTATAATGCAAATGTAGTTTTGCTTAAAAACTATAATGCAGCAAGCCTTCAAAGGGAGCGAATTTTATGGAAATACAGTTATGGAGAAGTATATTATGTCCATATGAACTGGCTGTCAGGGAACTGATGGTCAAGTTTGAGCACATTATAAAGGAACACAAACAGAATGATCTTTATTCTCCGATCGAGCAGGTCAGCGGACGCGTCAAGAGTCTGCCGAGCATCCTGGAAAAAATGCAGCGCAAACACATTCCTATGGAACGCATGGAAGAGGAACTTGAGGACATTGCGGGAATTCGTATCATCTGTCAGTTTGAGGAAGATATTGACACGGTAGCGGCTCTGATCCAGAAGCGTACCGACATGACGATCAAGAGTGAGAAAAATTATCTCAAGCATATCAAACAGAGTGGTTACAGAAGTTATCATCTGATTATTTATTATACAGTAGAGACAATAAACGGGCCAAAGAAGATCCAGGCAGAGATCCAGATCCGTACTATGGCGATGAATTTCTGGGCAACGATCGAGCATTCTCTCCAGTACAAATACAAAGGCGAGATGCCGCTTCATGTTGCGGAACGCTTAAGCAATGCGGCTGATGCGATCATTGCGCTGGATCAGGAGATGTCATCTGTCAGAGATGAGATCATGGATGCGCAGAATTCTTCGCAGATGCAGTCGAATCTTGTCAAGGATATTCTTCTCAGTATCGAAAATCTTTACAAGATCTCAAACAAAAGAGAAGTTGCCAAGATCCAGGATGAATTTCTTCGGGTGTTCAGAACGAAAGATCTGCAGCAGCTTGCCCGTTTTCACAGACAGCTTGATATCATTGCAGAGGGATATCGCGCACAGTCTGTATCATTTTAGGAGAATATATTATAAATGCAGGATTTTTTACCAGTAACAAGAAAAGAAATGCAGCAGAGAGGATGGGAACAGGTGGATTTTGTCTATCTGACAGGAGATGCCTATGTCGACCATCCTTCTTTTGGCACAGCGATCATATCAAGGCTTCTGGAGAGCAGAGGCTACCGGGTGGGAATCATACCACAGCCGGACTGGCGCAGGAAAGAGAGTGTTTCGGTATTTGGAGAACCTCGCCTTGGATTTCTGGTCAGTGCCGGAAATATGGATTCCATGGTCAACCATTATACCGTATCCCGGAAACATCGTCAGAAGGATTCCTACTCTCCCGGGGGTGAGATGGGGCTTCGTCCGGACATGCCTACTGTGGTATACAGCAACCTGATCCGTCAGACATACAAACATACACCGATTATACTGGGCGGGATAGAGGCAAGTCTTCGCCGTCTTGCACATTATGACTACTGGGAAAACAAAGTACGGCGCAGTGTTCTTCTGGATTCCGGTGCAGACCTCATTTCTTACGGGATGGGAGAGCATTCGATCATACAGATCGCAGAGGCACTTCAGAGCGGACTTCCGGTGGAGGAGATTACCTTTATCCCGGGTACAGTTTATAAGTGCAAGGATCTTTCACGTGCCTATGACCCGATCATTCTGCCGTCTTATGAGACCGCAGCTTCGGACAAAAAAGCATATGCGGACAGTTTTGCTGTGCAGTACAGAAATACAGATCCTTTTACAGCCAGGCCGATGGCAGAGAGTTACGGAAACAGAGGTTATGTGATACAGAATCCGCCGGCGCTTCCTTTAAGCCAGCAGGAGATGGATGATGTTTATGATCTTCCGTATCAGAATACCTGGCATCCGATGTATGATGCCAGAGGAGGGATTCCGGCACTGGAGGAAATCAAATTCAGTCTGACGAGCAACAGAGGATGCTTCGGAGGCTGTAATTTCTGTGCCCTGACCTTTCATCAGGGGAGGATCCTTCAGACAAGAAGCCATGCTTCAATTCTGAAAGAAGCAGAAAAAATGACAAAAGACCCGGATTTCAAGGGATATATCCACGATGTGGGAGGTCCGACTGCTGATTTCAGGCAGCCCTCCTGTCAGAAACAGCTGACAAAAGGTGTCTGCCAGAACAGACAGTGTCTTTTTCCGAAACCGTGCGGAAACCTTACTGTAGATCATACGGATTACATTTCGCTGCTTCGAAAACTCCGCAGGATCTCCGGTGTCAAAAAGGTCTTTATCCGTTCCGGAGTCCGTTTCGATTATGTAGTGGCAGACAAAAGTCCTGTTTTTCTGCAGGAGCTTGTGAAATATCATGTCAGCGGACAGCTTCGTGTTGCACCGGAGCACGTCTCTGATCAGGTACTTCACTATATGGGAAAACCCTCACATGAGGTTTACCAGCAGTTTTTGAACCAATATGAGAGGGCAAATGCAGCTACCGGCAAAAAGCAGTATGCGGTGCCGTATTTCATGTCATCACATCCGGGATGTACGATGAAAGAGGCGGTAAAGCTTGCAGAGTATGTGCGTGATCTGGGATTTACACCGGAACAGGTGCAGGATTTCTATCCGACGCCATCGACCCTTTCCACCTGTATGTACTATACAGGGCTGCATCCCCTCACAAAAGAAAAGGTTTATATCCCGCGTGACCCGCATGAAAAGGCGATACAGAGAGCTCTGATGCAGTACAAAAATCCGGCAAACAGGAGTCTTGTACTGGAGGGACTTAAGATTGCAGGCCGCATGGATCTGGTCGGATTTGGCCCGAAATGTCTGCTGCGTCCTGAGAGAGACCGTCGAAAGGAATCTGGCAGAAATACAGCCGGAGGACCGGAAAGAAAGAGGGGACAGGAGCGAAGATCCGGACGAAAAACGATCCGCAACACGCATAAGAAAAAATAAAGATAACTGTCAGAACAGTTACAAATAAGGAGCTGTAAATGAGCAAAACAGAAAACAAAAATAAAGTCAGAAAAGGAGATTATGGCTATATTGCCTCCGAAAAAAAGAAAAGGATCCTTATTACTGCAATCTTATTTGCAGTACCGCTGGGAATCTTTTTTTCGGCACTTCTTTATTTTAAGACAAGACTGACTGTGTGGACGGTAATCTCTGTTGTCGGTTGTCTTCCGGCATGCAAATCCATGGTAAGTCTTATCATGATCTTCCGTGCAAAGCCGGTCGCACCGCAGATATACAAAGAGATATCAGAACATGCGGGCAGCATCCTGATGTCTTATGAGATGTACATGACTTTTTATGAAAAAAGCGCATCGATCGATGCATTTGCAATCTGCGGAAACACTGTTGTCGGTTTCAGCAGCGATCCGAAGATTGATTCTGCATTTATGGAACGGGAGGCACAGAAAATCCTTCGTGGAAACGGATTTAAGGCAAATGTCAAAATTTTTACGAGACTGCCGCAGTTTCTGGAGCGGCTGGATTCCATGAATGAACACAGAGAATCTCTGGAGGAGGGAATTAA
>CAKRTP010000025.1 GCA_934402155.1 uncultured Blautia sp.
ATCAAAGAAGACGCAGCTAAGATGGGATATGTTGGTGCGTTCCCATACGCAGAGGTTATTTCCGGATATACTTCCTTCTATCTTGGTGCCAAGAGCGTATGCCCGTCCGTGACAATGGAAGTAAAATATACCAACAGCTGGGCAAGCTTTGACCTCGAAAAAGAATGTGCAGATGCTCTGATCTCTGACGGATGCGTACTGATCAGCCAGCATGCAGATACAACAGGTGCTCCTACAGCATGTGAGGCAGCAGGTGTTCCTTGTGTCGGATACAATATCGATATGACTTCTGTAGCACCGGATTCAGCACTTACATCTGCATCTATGGACTGGGGTGTATATTACAAATATGCAGTACAGTGCATCCTTGACGGTACAGCAATCGATACAGACTGGTGCAAGGGATTTGCAGACGGAGCAGACAAGATCACACCACTCAATGACAAGGTTGTAGCAGAAGGAACTGAAGAAAAGGTTAAAGAAGTAGAGGACGCTCTTATTGATGGTTCCCTCCATGTATTTGATACTTCCACATTTACAGTAGACGGCAAAGAGCTGACTACCTATAAGAAAGATGGCAGTGATACAGAATACATTTCTGACGGATACTTCCATGAATCAGAATACGGTTCTGCACCGGCATTTGATATTGCAATTGATGGAATCACATCTATTACACAGTAATTGTAAATAATCAGGCAGAGCTGCCTGTCAGCAGCTCTGCTTTTTCTTTCATTATGTGTGCAAAGGAAGTCTGCGGTTGTCGAAATTGGCAGGTTTCTTTTGCTGTATTATGGAATGATCACAGATTCCATAATCCACAAGCATAAACAAAGAAATCAGGTATGTTTACATAAAAGGAGGGGGAGGAAAGTGGGAGAAAATTACGCACTTGAACTCAGGGATATATCCAAAAGTTTTGGATCTGTCAAAGCGAATGATCAGGTAAATCTCACACTGAGAAAATCAGAGATTCTGGCGATTCTTGGCGAAAACGGAAGCGGCAAGACAACTCTGATGAACATGATATATGGAATTTATTATCCGGATGAAGGACATATTTTTGTGGATGGCAAAGAAGTAAAGATCCGTTCACCAAAAGATTCCTTTAATCTTGGAATCGGTATGGTGCATCAGCATTTTAAACTGGTTGATATTCTGACAGCGGCAGAAAATATTGTTCTGGGACTGCCGGGTAAGGCAAAGCTGAATATGAAACAGATTACAGCTGATATTCAGAAGCTGGTCAATAAATATGGTTTTGATCTTGATCTGAACCAGAAAATTTATGAGATGTCTGTCTCACAGAAGCAGACGGTGGAGATCATCAAGATGCTGTATCGCGGTGCCCGTATCCTGATCCTGGATGAGCCGACAGCAGTTCTGACACCGCAGGAGGCTGACCGTTTATTTGATATTCTGAGAAATATGAGAGATGACGGATGTTCTATTATTATCATCACTCATAAACTGCAGGAGGTTCTTTCACTTTCTGATCGTGTTACAATTCTTAGAAAAGGCAGATATATTGACACTGTAGAAACAGCATCTGCCAATGTACAGAGCCTTTCAGAGATGATGGTAGGAGCAAAGGTGGATCTTAATATCGAACGTCCAAAGCCGGAAAATGTCAAAAAACGTCTTATTCTCAAGGGGATAAACTGTGTTGACAAAGATGGAGTCAGGACACTTGACGATGTGGATCTGACAGTAAATGCAGGAGAGATTCTTGGTATTGCAGGTATTTCCGGAAGCGGACAGAAAGAACTTCTGGAGTCAGTTGCAGGTCTTCAGGAAGTACAGAGTGGTTCGATCAGACTTCTTCTGGATGACGGTAAGGAGATGGAACTTTCCCAGATGGATTCTATTGCAATCAATGAAGCTGGAATCAGTCTTGCATTTGTCCCGGAGGATCGTATCGGTATGGGTCTTGTTGGCGATATGGATATGACGGACAATATGATGATCAGAAGTTATCGTAATGGAAAAGGACCTTTCCTGGAACGAAAGAAGCCAAGAGAACTGGCTCAGAGGATTAAAGAAAAGCTTGAAGTCATGACGCCAAGCATTTCTGCTCCGGTACGTCAGATGTCTGGTGGTAATGTGCAGAAAGTCCTGGTGGGAAGGGAAATCGCACAGAGTCCGAAGGTACTTATGGTGGCATTTCCGACACGAGGAGTGGATGTCAATACATCACATGTTATTTACGGACTTCTTAATGAACAGAAGAAAAAGGGTGTGGCAGTTGTCTGTGTTATTGAGGATCTGGATGTCGTTCTGGAACTCTGCGACAGGATTGCAGTTCTCTGTGGCGGAAAGATCAGTGGTGTGGTTGACGGAAGATCTGCCACAAAGGATGGTATTGGACTTCTTATGACGAAACACGAAAAAGGAGGGGCTGTAAATGAGTAGAGAACCTTTCTTACAGATATCCAAGAGAAGAAATGAGATGGGATGGCAAAAAAGATTCGGGGTTCGGTTGATTGCTCTGATCTTGTCGCTGATCGTATGTGGAGCAGTGATCGTTGCACTTGTCAAAATGAATCCTGTCGATGTATACAAAGCAATCTGGGATGGTGCAATGGGAACAGAACGTCGTATGTGGATGACGATCCGTGATACGATGGTGCTTCTGTGCATAGCTATTGGTCTTGCTCCGGCTTTCAAAATGAAATTCTGGAACATCGGTGCAGAAGGTCAGATCCTGATCGGAGGCGCATGTTCTGCGGCTGTCATGATCTATGCAGGCGACAAGATGTCACCGATACTTCTTCTTATTGTAATGTTTATTGCAAGTATGCTGGGTGGTATGATCTGGGGAATGATCCCGTCTGTATTCAAGGCATACTGGAATACAAATGAGACCTTGTTTACTCTGATGCTCAATTATGTGGCAATGCAGGTTGTCACATATTGTATCGTGTTCTGGGAGAACCCCAAGGGATCTAATACAGTTGGTATTATCAATCAGGCAACTCAGGCAGGATGGCTTCCGCAGCTGTTCGGACAGAAATATGGATGGAATGTTCTGATCGTTCTGATCCTTACAGTAGGAATGTTTGTTTATCTTAAATACTGCAAACAGGGATTTGAGATCGCAGTTGTCGGTGAAAGTGAGAATACTGCACGATATGCGGGAATTCATGTTAAGAGAGTTATTATCCGTACGATGGCGCTTTCCGGTGCGATCTGTGGTATTGCAGGATTTGTTATTGTAAGTGGTGCAAGTCATACGATTTCCACTGCAACAGCCGGCGGACGTGGATTTACGGCAATTATTGTTGCATGGCTTTCCAAATTCAATACGTTTATTATGATCGCAGTATCTTTTGGTATTGTACTGATGCAGCAGGGAGCTGTTCAGATCGCAACACAGTATGGACTGAATGAAAATGCTTCAGATGTACTTCTTGGAATTATTCTGTTTTTCCTGATCGGAGCAGAATTCTTCATTAATTACAAAGTAAAGCGTACAAAGAAATAGGAGGAAGATGCGATGAGTGTACTGATTATTTTTATCCAGAAAGCAATTGTCCAGGGCATCTGTATTCTGTATGGTGCGCTTGGTGAGATTATGACAGAGAAGACAGGAAACCTGAACCTTGGTATTCCTGGAATTATGTATATGGGTGGTATTTCCGGACTGATGGGTGCTTTTCTCTATGAGAAAGATAATCCGGATCCGAATGTTTTTATAGGTGTATTAATTTCATTTGTCTGTGCTTTTGCCTGTGCTATGCTCGGTGGACTGATCTACAGTATCCTGACAATCACACTTCGAGTAAACCAGAATGTTACAGGTCTTGCACTGACAATCTTTGGCACCGGATTTGGTAACTTCTTTGGAGGTTCCATCTCCAAACTTGCAGGTGGTGTAGGCCAGATTTCCGTTAAGGTTACAGGAAGCGGCTATACGGCAAAGATTCCGGGACTTTCCAAAATTCCGGTGATCGGACCGATGCTCTTTAATTATGGATTTATGACTTATCTCTGTATTATCGTTGCCGTAGTTCTTTCTTTTTTCCTGTTTAAGACAAGAATGGGACTGAACCTTCGTGCGATCGGAGAGAATCCGGGAACAGCAGATGCAGCAGGTATCAATGTTATCAAATACAAATATCTCTCCACCTGCATCGGTGCAGGTCTTGCAGGACTGGGTGGGCTGTATTTTGTAATGGAATACTCAGGCGGAACCTGGACAGACAATGGTTTTGGAGACCGTGGATGGCTCGCGGTAGCACTTGTTATTTTTGCACTCTGGAAACCACTGAATGCAATCTGGGGAGCATTTCTCTTCGGAGCACTTTATATTCTCTACCTGTACATTCCGGGACTCGGAAGAAGCATGCAGGAAGTATTTAAGGCTCTTCCATATGTTGTAACGATCATCGTGCTTGTGTTCACCAGTTTCCGAAAGAAGAAGGAACACCAGCCGCCGGCTGCGCTGGGAGTACCGTACTTCAGAGAAGAAAGGTAGTAAAGGTAACTGTTCACAGGCAGTAAAGAGAATAAAGGATACCTGATTTTTATATTGCGCTGAAAGTAAATTAGTTGTATAATAGCTTTCAGATAAAAGAAAATTCTTCGGGGCAGGGTGACTGGAACTTCATAAGAAGTCAGAGAATTCCCTACCGGCGGTATAGTCCGCGACCCGCGCAATGCGGCTGATCTGGTGACCGATATATCGGAATTCCAGAACCGACAGTAAAGTCTGGATGAGAGAAGAACACGATCAATTCATACGTGCTCATTACCCCCGAAAGGAATCTTTCGGGGGATTTTTACGTGGAATTTTCTTTTAAAATTAAAAGAACATTCAAAAAGGAGAGACAAGTATGAGTGAACAGGTTTTAAGAAATGGAAATGTAATGGAACGAAGCCGTACCAGGACGATCACGCAGATCGCAATGCTGGGCGCAGTTGCAGGTGTGTTGATGAACTTTGAATTTCCACTCCCATTCCTGGCACCATCTTTCTATCAGCTGGATTTCTCTGAGATTCCTGTATTGGTAGGAGCTTTTGCGATGGGACCTGTGGCGGGTGCAGTGATCGAACTGGTTAAGATTCTGGTACATCTTGTAACAAAAGGAACCATGACCGCAGGTGTTGGTGATCTGGCAAACTTTATTTTCGGATGCACCTTCGTAATACCGGCAGGTATCATTTACAGACTTCACAATGTTAAAAGCCGTAAGCATGCAGTTGCAGGTATGGCAGTTGGTACAGTTCTGACAACAATAGCAGCATGCCTTATGAATGCGTTTGTTTTGCTTCCGGCATATGGCAAGGCTTTTGGAATGCCGATCGAAGCATTTATTGAAATGGGTGCGGCAGTCAACCATTCTGTCAACAGTCTTCTGGGATTTGTGGCACTGATCATTGTACCGTTTAACTTATTCAAATACATTCTGGTATCTGTGATCGTATTCTTTATTTATAAGCGAATCCGTGTGGTTCTCAAAGGTGACTGATCCTGTCTTTTCAGACAACAGGAACTGATCCGGAGAGCACACAAATATATTGCACGTTGATCCTGTGCAGGAAAGAAGGTTCTCTCAATGGGAAAAATTCATGATGTACAAAAGCTTACAGACAACCGTTTTGTCAATCTTTATCATGTAGATGCAACCAGTGTACATGATACACCGGTATCTTACTATGTGGCATCCAGGGCGAAGGACATCCCGTCCCTTAAGCTCAGGACAGGGCGCAATGATCCGGATGGCGTGATCATCTACAGTATTTACGGGGAGAAGAAGGACAGAGTGGTTCTGATCCGGCAGTACCGTTATGCACTGGGCGGATACATCTATGAATTTCCGGCAGGTCTTGTAGAGCCGAATGAGGATTTCCATGAGGGAGCTGTCCGTGAGATGTATGAGGAGACAGGACTTAAGCTGGAACCTCTGAAGGTGGATCCGGCATACGAGAAGCCGTACTTCACTACGATCGGTATGACCGATGAATCCTGTGCTACTGTCTATGGATATGCCAGCGGTGAGATCAGTAAGGATGCACAGGAAGATACAGAGGAAATCGAGGTTGTTCTCGCTGACCGTGATGAGGTCAGAAGAATTCTTAAAGAAGAAAATGTTGCCATCATGTGTGCTTACATGCTGATGCACTTTCTCAATGACGAGGAACCGTTTGCATTTCTGAACTAATATAGTGTTACTGTTCACTCCGTTCACAGTAACTTGGTCAAAATGCATTCCAAATCACCTTCGGTGATAGCATTTTGCCCCGTATGTCTCGGGATTTTGCCATATTCATGGCAAAACACCTCGCGGGATATTACCTGTGAACAGTAACAATATAGTAACTGTATCATTAATTAAATAAAATATCGGGTTGACAAATTCTCTGTGACCGTGTTATATTTTGATTGGTTGTAGTGTGTAACTCGATTTAGGAGGCATTAACTATACATAACAAGGAGTGTTTATGTGTATTAGTGCCTTTTTTTTGTATAAAAATACTGCACATACACATACTTACTCCCTGAAAATACATTTAGGGATGTGCGAAAAACGCACAGGAAAAGGAGTATGTGAAATGAAGGACAAGATTTTCAGTGTTCTGCAGCGAGTGGGACGAAGCTTTATGCTCCCTATCGCAATCCTTCCGGTAGCCGGTCTTCTTCTCGGAATCGGAAGTTCCTTTACCAATGCAACTACAATTGAAACCTATCATTTAACCAGCATCCTCGGTGAGGGAACCGTTCTGAATGCCCTCCTGATGATCATGAACAAGGTCGGAAGTGCAGTTTTTGATAACCTGCCGCTGATCTTTGCGGTAGGTGTTGCGATTGGTATGGCAAAAAAAGAAAAAGAAGTTTCCGCGTTATCAGCAGTTATCGCGTATTTTGTAATGAATACCGCAATCAATGCGATGCTGACGATCACAGGACAGATTCTTGACAATGGAGAGATTGCAGAGTCTGTACTGGAGGGAACCATCACTTCTGTATGTGGTATCCAGTCTTTGCAGATGGGTGTATTTGGCGGTATTATCGTGGGACTTGGTGTGGCAGCACTTCACAATAAGTTCTACAGGATCCAGCTTCCGAATGCACTGTCATTCTTCGGCGGTACAAGATTCGTGCCGATCATTTCCACGATCGTTTATATGTTTGTGGGAATTCTTCTTTATTTTGTATGGCCGGTTGTCCAGAATGGAATTTATGCACTTGGCGGACTGGTAACAGGTTCCGGATATGTGGGAACCCTGATCTTCGGTCTTATTAAGAGAGCTCTGATCCCATTCGGTCTGCATCATGTATTCTATATGCCTTTCTGGCAGACAGCCGTAGGCGGTACGATGGAAGTTGCCGGACAGATGGTTCAGGGCGGACAGAATATTTTCTTTGCACAGCTTGCGGATTCTGCAAATATTGCACACTTCAGTGCTGATGCAACCAGATATTTCTCAGGTGAGTTTATTTTTATGATCTTTGGTCTTCCAGGAGCAGCACTTGCCATGTATCAGTGTGCAAGACCTGAGAAGAAAAAGGCTGCCGGCGGACTTCTTCTCTCCGCAGCACTTGCATGTATGGCAACAGGTATTACGGAACCGCTGGAATTCTCCTTCCTGTTTGTGGCTCCTGCACTGTTTGCGGTACAGGTAGTTCTTGCAGGTTCAGCTTATATGATCGCACATATGCTGAATGTTGCAGTAGGACTTACATTTTCAGGCGGACTGCTTGACTTCTTCCTGTTTGGTATCCTTCAGGGAAATGCCAAAACAAGCTGGATGCGAGTGATTCCGGTTGGTATTATTTACTTCTTTTTATATTATTTTATTTTCAAATTTATGATCAGGAAGTTTAATTTCAAAACTCCGGGTCGTGAGGATGATGACACAGAAACAAAGCTTTATACAAAGGCGGATGTAAATGCCCGCAGAGAGGCGGCTCAGGCAGAGACAAGAACTTCTGATGATGCCACAAGCGAGGCGATTACAAGAGGCCTTGGCGGTAAGAAAAATATCAGTGATGTGGATTGCTGTGCAACCAGACTTCGTTGTACAGTCAAAGATGCTTCCAGAGTAAATGACGGAATTCTTAAGGCAACGGGAGCATCCGGTGTGGTACACAAGGGGCAGGGTGTTCAGGTTATTTATGGACCGAATGTCACTGTGATCAAATCAAATCTTGAAGATTATCTGGAAACAGCTCCGGATACTTATGCAGAGACAGAAGACACAGAGGATATTCAGGATACAGCAGTTCAGACACAGGAAGCAGAAGAACAGAAGGTTGTGGAGAGAATTGTGATCTCCAGTCCGATCACAGGAGTGGCAGCAGATCTCTCAACTGCACCGGATGAAGCTTTTGCGCAGAAGATGATGGGTGATGGCGCCGTTGTAACACCGGAGGATCCGTTTGTACGTGCCCCGGAAGATGGTGAGGTCGCATTTGTCTTTGACACAAAACATGCCATTGGATTTATAACAGATTCAGGAGTCAGTCTGTTGATCCATGTGGGAATCGATACTGTAAAACTGAATGGCGGGGGATTTGAAGCACTGGTAGAGAGCGGACAGACAGTCAAGAAGGGTGATCCGATGCTGAAATTGGATCTGGAATACCTGAAAGCGAATGCACCTTCTGTCACTTCCCCGGTTCTTTGTACAGAACTGGAGGACAATCAGCGAATCCATCTGCTGCATGAGGGTCAGATCAAAGCCGGAGAGCCTTTGTTTGAGATAGAGGTCCTTCAGTAAAAAAGACCCTGGATGGGGATGAAACGGATGATATACAGGATAGCAAAATTATTAAATCATAATTCTTTTATTGGAATCGAATCAGGTGCAAAGCAGGAATGCCTGATCATGGGAAAAGGAATTGCTTTTGGAAAAAAAATAGGCCAGACGATCGAGGTGCCGCAGGATGCCAGGATTTATTCACTCAAAGAACTGACAGATCGTGGAGATGCCAGAGAAATTATCAACTCAGTTTCACCGGTATGTCTGGAACTTGCCAATGAAATCCTCAGGGAGGCTGAGGCAGAATTTGGCGATATCGATCGTTCGATCCTTTTTCCAATAGCGGATCATCTTGATTTTGCTATCCGCCGCCTTCAGAGGGGAGAGCAGATCAGCAATCCACTGACGGAGGACATCCGCATTCTGTTTTATAAGGAATACAAAGTGGCCGGCTGCATAGCTCCTATGCTGAAAGAAAAATTTCAGATAGAGCTTGATGAACATGAGACAGGCTATATCGCCCTTCATGTTCATTCGGCCATTGTAGATGAAAAGGTTTCACAGGCCATGGAGATCGCCCGCACCGTCAGAGAATGTATTTCTCTTGTAGAGAAAGAAACGGGAAATTCCATCGATGTGATGTCACTGGCATATAACCGCCTGATGAACCATGTACGTTACATGGTGGCAAGAACGATTCATGGAGAGAAACTCAAGATGAATCTGAACGACTATATGTCTGTAAAATTTCCTGAGGCTTTTCATGCATCCGAGAGGATCTGCCGCGAGATGGAGAAGCGTCTGGGACTTCCGATGCCGGATATTGAGATCGGTTATCTGGCAATGCATCTGGAGCGAATGCTGGACAGTGAAACAGAATAAAAATATATACCATAAAACAAAGATATAAAAAGAAGAGGAGAAATCAAAATGAAAACATTCGAGTACACAATCAAAGACGAACTGGGAATCCACGCAAGACCGGCAGGACTTCTTGTAAAGGAAGCAAAGAAATATGAGTCAGAGTGCACGATCACAAAAGATGGCAAGACAAAGAAACTTACACAGCTTATGATGCTTATGTCCCTCGGAGTAAAACAGGGCGAAACTGTAACTGTAACAGCTGAAGGTGCTGATGAAGATACTGCGATCGCAGGTCTGAAGGCATTTTTTGAGGCGAATCTGTAATCAGATACATAGAATCTGTGGCGTAACAGAACAGCAGTCAGGAGGAAATAAGTATGCAGTGTTTTCAGGGAAAATCTGTTTATAAAGGAATTGCAATGGGACCGATCGTAGTTCTTAAGAAAAACGATTACCAGGTCAAAAGAACCAGGATCGAAGATCCGGAGGCAGAAGTAAAGCGTGTGGATACTGCCCTGGAGAAATCCAAGGAGCAGCTTCAGAAATTATATGACAAGGCAGTCAGAGAAGTTGGCGAAGCCAGTGCAGCTATTTTTGAAGTGCATCAGATGATGCTTGAGGATGATGACTATCTGGAAGCAATCCAGAATACCATTCGCACAGAACAGGTCAATGCAGAGTATGCTGTGGCAACTACAGGCGATAACTTTGCGGCGATGTTCGCATCTATGGATGATGATTACATGAAAGCACGTTCTGCAGATATCAAGGATATTTCCGAACGTCTTGTACGTAATCTGAGTGGTCAGGAAGATACAGATCTGAGTTCTATTGAGCCGTCTGTTATCGTTGCAGATGACTTAAGCCCGAGTGAAACAGTACAGATGGATAAGGATAAGATTCTTGCATTTGTGACTGTTCATGGTTCAACCAACTCCCATACTGCGATCCTTGCCCGTATGATGAATATTCCGGCTCTGATCGGCGTGCCGATGGAGCTTGAAGAACTTAAAACAGGTATGACAGCAGTTGTAGATGGTTTTGCAGGAACTGTTACCTTTGATCCGGATGAAGATACAAAGACAGAAACTGAGCAGAAAATGAAAGAAGAGGCAGAGAAACTCAGACTTCTTCAGGAACTGAAAGGCAAAGAAAATGTAACCTTAGATGGTCACAAGATCAACATCTATGCCAATATCGGAAGTGTTGGAGATATCGGTTATGTTCTTGAAAACGATGCCGGCGGAATCGGTCTTTTCAGAAGTGAATTCCTCTATCTTGGAAGAAATGACTTCCCTACAGAGGAAGAGCAGTTCCAAGCTTACAAGCAGGCTGTTCAGATGATGGCAGGCAAGAAGGTTATCATCCGTACACTGGATATCGGTGCTGACAAACAGGTGGATTATTTTAATCTTGGAAACGAGGATAATCCGGCACTGGGATATCGTGCGATCCGTATCTGCCTGACTCAGAAGGATATCTTTAAAACACAGCTTCGTGCACTTCTTCGTGCGGCAGTTTATGGAAATCTTTCCATTATGTATCCGATGATCACTTCTACAGAGGAAGTTAAGAAAATTTATGAGATCGTAGCTGAGGTAGAGGCAGAACTCAAAGAGCAGGAGGTCCAGTACAAGATTCCGGAGCAGGGAATCATGATCGAGACTCCGGCGGCGGCGATCATCAGTGACAGACTTGCCGAAATGGTTGACTTCTTCAGTATCGGAACGAACGATCTGACCCAGTACACGCTTGCGATCGACCGTCAGAATGAAAAACTGGATGAATTCTATAATCCTCATCATGAGGCAATTCTCCGCATGATCCAGATGGTTGTGGACAATGCACATAAATGCGGTAAATGGGCAGGAATCTGCGGCGAACTTGGGGCAGATCCGACACTTACCGAGCAGTTTGTACGCATGGGCGTAGATGAACTTTCCGTAGCTCCATCTATGGTACTTAAACTTCGTAAGATCGTAAGAGAAATGAATAAAGCAGAAAAATAATAAAAAAATATATAACAAACAAAAATGAAAACCGTTTTCATATTGACACATCATCAGATTGTGCTATAATATGAAAACGGTTTTCATTTTGAGTAAAAATATTGAATTTAAATTTATATGCCGGATATTCCGGCGGAAGGAAGATTACTATGGGAAGTAAAGCACCTTATCAGACAAAACAGATGGCACAGCTGTTATCTTATCTTAAAACAGTAGAAGGTACGCATGTGACAGTCGCAGATGTCTGTTCTTATTTTAAAACACAGGGGATTACAATCGGAACAACAACCGTTTATCGAAATCTGGAGAAGATGGTGGAGCAGGGACTGGTTGCCAAGTACAATGTAGACGGGACGAGCAGTGCATGCTTTGAATACCTTGGGGCAGAGGAACACTGTCATAAGACCGTCTGTTTCCACTGTAAATGTGAGAAATGTGGAAAACTGATCCATCTCCACTGCGAAGATGTGGTTAAACTGAGACAGCATCTGATGGAGAATCATGGATTCCAGATGGATTCATGCAGAACTGTTTTTTATGGAATCTGTGCGGATTGCAGAGATGAGAAATAGATGATGATGCCCGGAGATAAGAACATAATTCAGAAGGAAGTGAGAAGATAGAATGAAAAAATGGATCACAGGTATGCTGGCAATTTTTCTTGGTGTGGTAAGCATCAGTATTCCTTTTGCAGGGCTGCATACAGCAGAAGCCGGCACAAAAGACACAGCGGACAAAAAATTAAAGATCGTGACAACGATCTTTCCGGAATATGACTGGACAAGGGCAGTTCTTGGCGAGCGGGAAGCAGATGTGGAGCTTACGATGCTTCTTGATAATGGTACAGATCTTCACAGCTTTCAGCCGGCAGTAAAGGATATCATGAAGGTGTCCGGCTGTGATCTTCTGATCTATGTGGGAGGTGAGTCGGACGAATGGATTGAAGATGCACTGAAGTCTGCACAGAATAAAGATATGAAGACGATCAACCTTATGGAAGTCCTCGCGGATTCCATAAAGGAAGAGGAAACTGTTGAGGGTATGCAGGAGAACGAACACGGACATGAGCATGAAGATGAGAAGGAATATGATGAACATGTCTGGACTTCTCTTCGCAATGCATCCACAGTCTGTGATGCGATCGCAGAAACTCTTGTGGAAATGGATCCGGTAAATAAAGACATCTACCAGGCCAATGCAGAGGCTTATCAGAAAAATCTTTCTGATCTGGATGCAGAATATCAGAATACAGTGGACAGTGCGAAGCAGAAAACCCTCCTTTTTGCAGATCGTTTTCCATTTCGTTATCTGACAGACGATTATGGACTTAGCTATTATGCGGCTTTTTCCGGCTGCTCGGCAGAATCGGAGGCAAGCTTTAAGACAATCACCTTTCTTGCCGGTAAGGTCGATGAGCTTGGTTTGAACAGCGTGCTTACAATCGAAAAATCCGATGACAGAATCGCACAGACAGTAATAGAAAACACGAAGACAAAAGATCAGAATATTCTGGTGCTGAATTCCATGCAGTCGATCACATCGGAAGAGATCGCAGATGGAACAACGTATCTTTCTGTGATGGAGGAGAATCTGAAGACATTAAAAGAAGCACTGTAATTACAGTATCAGAGAACGAGAGGAAATAAAGATGGCACAGCTTACATGCAAAAACCTTACCCTGGGATATGATAACCGGGCGATTCAGGAAGATCTTAATTTTTCCATCAGTGCAGGAGATTATCTCTGTATTGTGGGGGAAAACGGATCCGGTAAATCAACATTAATGAAGACACTGCTTCATCTGCAGCCGCCGATCAGCGGTACGATCGAGCTGGGAGACGGGCTGAAAAAAAATGAGATCGGGTATCTTCCCCAGCAGACAATGGTACAGAGAGATTTCCCGGCATCAGTGAAAGAGATTGTTCTGTCCGGATGCCAGAGCAGGTGCGGGCTGCGGCCATTCTACAATAAAGAGGAAAAACGTGTTGCCAGGGAAGCAATGGAAAAAATGATGATCCAGGATCTTGCAGATCACTGTTACAGGGAACTTTCCGGCGGACAGCAGCAGAGAGTCCTTCTTGCAAGAGCACTCTGTGCGGCACAGAAGATCCTTCTTCTCGATGAGCCGGTTTCCGGTCTGGATCCACGAGTGACCGCAGAGATGTACCAGCTTATCAAGGATCTGAATAAGAAAGATGGAATCACGATAATCATGATCTCACACGACATTGCAGCGGCAGTAAAATATGCGACACATATCCTGCATATCGGAGAAAGCTGCTTCTTCGGAACCAAGAAACAATACCTTGAGAGCAGTCTGGGTAAAGCCTTTACCGGACAGGAAGAGGAGGAAGAGTAAGATGTTTGAGACACTTCAGATGTATTTTCAGTATCCATTTGTGCGCTATGCACTCATTGTCGGTGTGCTGATCGCCCTGTGTTCTTCTCTTCTGGGTGTGACACTGGTATTAAAGCGTTTTTCATTTATCGGGGACGGACTTTCCCATGTGGCATTCGGAGCCATGGCGATCGCTTCCGTACTGAATGTCACCAACAATATGCTGTTCATCCTGCCGGTGACTGTGATCTGTGCGATCCTGCTTCTCCGTGCAGGGCAGAACACAAGGATCAAGGGAGATGCGGCGATCGCAATGATCTCCGTCGGTGCGCTGGCAATCGGTTATCTTCTGATGAATCTGTTTTCCACCAGTCCGAATATTTCAGGCGATGTGTGCAGCACTTTGTTTGGATCCACTTCCATTCTGACTTTGACTGAGGGTGAAGTCTGGCTGTGTGCGATTCTTTCAGTCGTGGTTGTGGCGGTCTTTATTCTGTTTTATAATAAAATCTTCGCCGTAACATTTGATGAAAACTTTGCAAAAGCGACCGGAACCAGGGCAAATGCCTATAATCTTCTGATCGCGGTTGTGATCGCAGTGATCATTGTTCTGGCAATGAATCTGGTTGGATCACTGCTGATCTCAGCACTGGTGATCTTCCCGGCACTTTCTGCCATGAGACTGTTCAAATCCTTCCGCTCTGTGACGATCAGCGCGGCAGTGATGTCCGTGATCTGTGCAACTGCCGGAATCCTGATCTCTATCCTCGCCGGTACGCCGGTCGGATCCACGATCGTAGCAGTGGATATTGCAGTATTTCTGATCTCTTATGGTATTGGAAGGATCACAGGAAGATAAATTGTTTATAGTAACAAAATATCTCAGTTAGAGCCGAAACTCCAACTGAGATATGGATGAACAGATATGGAATCAATGATAGCGGAATGCTTGCAGAGCTTAAATCTCTACGAGGATTCCGTGTTCTTTATCATAGCGGCAGTATTTGCCATGCTCAGAGATAAACGGCTGATAGGTATCTGTACGTGTGTCCTTGACATAAACAATACCAGTTGCGATCATCTGTACGAGAGAAAATCTCTTGCTGAGGCTTGAGATCCATGCATAAGTCTTGTTGTCGCCGGAATCAGCAGCGAGAAGGCTGTAGCCGCCCTCGCATGGAGTCAGGGAGTAGTAGATCTTTTCTGGTTTGGTGTTCTCGGTGAAGACCTGGCTGGTTATGTAAGAGGAGAAATTTTTCTTTACAAATGCCTGGAAAGAATGCAGTGTATAAACCTCTCCACTGACTTCATCCGTAATTCTGTCCCCGCGCTCCAAACGGTTCTTGATCAGTGTCAGGACCTCAATTGTCCAGTTGATAAAGGAAATACTGCTGTAGCTCATGCTCTCCTGAAGCTGATCGATCAGTTTCCTGGATAAAACATTTGATCTGGCGGCTTCATTAAAAAGTTCTTCATTCATAAAATTCACCCTCCTATTAAAAATTTACGATCTGGTTTATAGTTTTTATTATAAAATGATATTGTGCAAAAAGCAATGAAAAACACTTGAAATAGAATGAAATTTATATAAAATTCACATAATCGAAATGGTGCAAAATCTAAGATCGCATGGAATCAGGGGAAACTCGGATTCCATTTTTGTTGCCAAAAGATACAGAATCAGATACAATGAATATGATAACTAAACAGTAAAAATATTTATATAATCAACAGGATGGGCATCTGATGAAGGACACAGACAAAAAACAGACATATTTCCTGCGGACGGCAATGATGGTTCTTACAACGATACTGATCATATTATTTTTTATCATCATATCGCTGGTCAGTAAGATCCAGGGAACAGCTCGTGTTGTCAATTACGCAGGATTGGTGCGTGGCGGTACGCAGCTTATGGTTAAACTGGAAATTTCAGGAGAACCGCAGGATGAGAGGTACAGCGAAATCTCAGGTTACATTGAGGGTCTGCGATATGGCAGTAAGGAACTGAATTTTATACGTCTGGAAGATAAGAACTTTCAGAATAAAATGGATGAACTTGAGCATTATTTTGGTGAACTGAGAAGTGAACTTCTTCTTGCGCGGGAGAATGGGTACGAGAATACAGAAATTATCCGGAAGAGCGATCAGTTTTTTCAGATATGTGATGAGGCAGTAGGGTACGCGGAGGTCTATTCGCAGAAAAAAGCAACTGCTCTGGATTATCTGGAAAAAGTGGTTTTTGTGGATATTCTGGGACTTATTCTGATCATAGGAACAGAACTTGTCAGAGCAGTTCGCTTTGCAGCGCAAAACAGAATTCTTCAGAAGAAGGTTTATCTGGATGAAGCAACAGGACTTCCAAATAAGAATAAGTGTGAAGAGATCCTTAATGATCCGAGAACGATCGGAGAGGAAGAACTGATTGCACTTTGTGTATTTGATCTGAATAATCTGAGGATCATCAACAATGATATGGGGCATGATAAAGGTGATGAATATATCCGCTCTTTTGCAGTTCTGCTTCGGGAAGCAGTTCCGCAGGAGTTTTTTGCAGGGCGTGACGGCGGAGATGAATTCATTGTTGTACTTAAAGGGATGGATCATGGCGGAGTCCGGGAACGTCTCCAAAAGATCAAAGATCATGTGGCAGATTATTCTCGAAGGAACCCGCAGCTGCCGATCAGCTATGCGGCAGGTTATGCATTGTCGAGTGATTTTGATGGCTGTACAATGAGAGAGTTGTTCTGTTTTGCAGACAAAAACATGTATATTGACAAGAATCAGGCAAGACTGGAGGAAGAAGTACAGAAACAGAGAATGACTCGTCGTATTCTTGCGAATATTACGGAAGCGGGGTATGAATTCTCAAGCTGCATGTACTGTGATGCGTTTCTGGATAAATATTATGTGCTGAGAGCTGGTTCAAAATTTTTCCTGGCAGGCGATGGAAGTTATTCAGGTGCTGTAGAACAGGTGATCCAGAAACTTTCTGATAAAGAAACCAGAAAAAACCTCAGGAAGCAGCTTCCGCTTGAATATCTGCAAAAGCATCTCACAGAAACGGCAGGAAAATCTGAAGTTCCATATCACTATGAGGATAATGAAGGTGTTCACCGCGGCAGAATGACCTTCCTGTATCTTGACGGAACGAAGGATGGAAGACTGCATCACTTTGTACTGGGATTTGAAGCTTTTCAGAATCCGGATCAGAATATAGCCAATGAAAAGCAGAGTCTGACACGTTATTATGAACAGCTCCGTCAGTCCATCGTAGAAAACGGGAATTATGCGGAAGCGCTTTTGCAGACAGCCCACGCAGTCTATACAGTAGATCTGACAAATGACAGGCTGGAGAGAGTTTTTTTTGATACAACTGCAGAGAAGATAAAAATTGAAGTTCGGACACCATGCTCCTACACAGAGTATTGTCATGAGCGGCAGAAATACGTGACAGAAGAAACTATGGAAAACTACAGGATTGTAGATTCTTCGAAGAAACTTCTCAGACGATTTGAAACAGGATCCAGACAGGTGACAGTCGAATATCGTGAAAGTGGTAAGGATGAACCGCCAATCTGGCTTCAGAAAATAGTTCTGATGTCCAGGGATATCGTGTATGATCCAAAGACAGATAAAGAAAATACAGTTATTCATGGAATTATTCTGTTTAAGAATACATCAGAATTTCATGAGAAGGAAGAAAAGGAAAACGAACGTCTCAAAATAGCGATTAAGGAAGCAGATTTTGAAAACAGAACCAAGACAGAATTCATGAATCGAATGAGTCATGATATCCGCACACCAATCAATGGTATCATGGGAATGCTCGATATTATCTACAAAAACCGTCAGGATGAGGCAAAAGTAAATGACAGTCTCAATAAGATACAGCTTTCGGCAAGACATCTTCTGGAACTTGTTAATGATGTGCTTGATATGAGCAAGCTGGAAGCTGGAAAATTTGATACGAAAGAGGAAGTTTTTGATCTTGAGAATCTGATGAATGAAGTAGATGCGCTGATGGAATCACAGTTTATTTATACGGGAATCGCATACAAAAGACATGAGGGAATGATAAGGCATGTGAGTCTGTATGGTAAATCCCTGCCGCTTCGCCGGATTATGATCAATCTTCTGAGCAATGCAGTTAAGTACAACAAAAAAAACGGAACGATCGATACTTATATTCAGGAACTTTCGGACAATGGAGAGACCGCACTCTTTGAATTTAAGATTGTGGATTCCGGAACAGGAATGAGCAGAGAATTTATAGAGAATGAACTGTTCAAACCATTTACCCAGGAAGTAAATGATGCCAGGACCAGATACAGAGGAACAGGACTTGGTATGTCTATTGTGAAGGCACTTCTTGAATTGCTGGGAGGTACGATCGAGGTAGAAAGTGCGCTTGGAAAAGGAACAGCGTTTACATTTTGCATACCGTTTAAGATCAATCAGAATGTTTTGCTGCCGGGAGAAGAAGAACCAAAGAGCCAGCCGGAGGAAAATATGCTTGGAGGAATGAGATTTCTTCTGGCAGAGGACAATGAGATCAATATGGAGATTGCGGAGTTTTATCTGGCTGAGCTTGGCGCGGAGGTGGATAAGGTATGGAATGGAAAAGAAGCGCTGGACAAATTTGCAGAGTCAGAGCCCGGAAGGTATGATGCGATTCTTATGGATGTGATGATGCCGGTTATGGATGGAATAACAGCAGCGAAACATATCCGTAAACTGAAACGTGAGGATGCCGGATGGATTCCGATTTATGCCATGACAGCGCAGGCTTCCGAAGAGAATGTCCGGGAATGTCTCGATTCCGGAATGAACGGACATATTTCTAAACCAATAGATGCACAAAAACTTGGGAAGATGCTTCGAATGACTTCAGGAATAAGATGAGAAAAAATGAAAAAAATTACAGATACAAAGGTTATAAAAATTCGTACGTTTCTGGTTTTCTGCAC
>CAKRTP010000026.1 GCA_934402155.1 uncultured Blautia sp.
TCCATAGAGATTATTCGACATCTGCCGTCACTGGACTACGTGATACCGGCAGTAATTGGCCATCATGAACGATATGATGGAAAAGGCTATCCGAGACGAATAGCAGGTGAAGATATCCCGCTTTCAGCCAGAATCCTGGGAATTGCCGATGCATTTGATGCTATGATATCCAAACGTTGTTATAAACAGGCTCAGCCGCTGGAAAAAGTGATTGCAATTTTACAGGAAGAGGCCGGGAAACAGTTTGATCCGAAACTGGTTCCGGTGTTTGTGAAGGCAATCGAAGAAGAAAAAATAAAAGTAATATATTAAGTCATGGGGACGAAGTTTTGTGGTATTTCCATACCGCAAAACTTCGTTTTTTGCTGTCTTTCTGTATCAAAAAATATACATATTTTCCGGCCCTCAAAATAGACAAATTACGAAAAATGTGCTAATATAAATCCATATGAGGAATTTTAGACGTAACTCCCCAAAGATGGTCTGAAGTTCTGCACATATGATACTCATATGGTACATGATCCGGTTTCCGGATCCATAAAGTAAGGAGGAACAAACCAATGGCAAGAAAAATGAAAACCATGGATGGTAACCATGCAGCAGCTCATGCGTCTTATGCATACAGCGATGTAGCGGCTATCTTCCCTATCACACCTTCATCCGTTATGGCAGAAGCTACAGATGAATGGGCAACCCAGGGCAGAAAGAACATTTTCGGACAGGAAGTTCAGGTTACAGAAATGCAGTCTGAAGCAGGTGCAGCAGGTGCTGTACACGGATCTCTGTCAGCAGGTGCCCTGACAACTACTTATACAGCTTCACAGGGTCTGCTTCTTATGATCCCGAACCTTTACAAAATCGCTGGTGAACAGCTTCCGGGTGTATTTAACGTATCCGCTCGTGCTCTTGCAAGCCATGCACTTTCTATTTTCGGAGATCATTCCGATGTTTACGCATGTCGTCAGACAGGTGCAGCTATGCTGTGTGAATCATCCGTACAGGAAGTTATGGACTTAACACCAGTTGCTCACTGTGCAGCAATCAAAGGACGTATTCCTTTCATCAACTTCTTCGATGGTTTCCGTACATCTCACGAGATCCAGAAGATCGAAACATGGGATTATGAAGATCTGAAAGATATGGTAGATATGGATGCAGTTGAAGCATTCAGAAACCATGCACTGAATCCAAATCATCCATGTCAGAGAGGTTCCGCTCAGAACCCTGATATCTTCTTCCAGGCAAGAGAAGCATGTAACCCATACTACGATGCAATGCCAGCTATCGTACAGGAATACATGGACAAAGTAAACGCTAAGATCGGAACAAACTACAAACTGTTCAACTACTACGGAGCTGAAGACGCTGAGAACGTTATCATCGCTATGGGTTCTGTATGTGATACAATTGAAGAAACAATTGACTACTTACTGGCTAAGGGAGAAAAAGTCGGTGTTGTTAAAGTTCGTCTTTACAGACCATTCTCCGCAGAAGCACTGGTAGCAGCTATTCCTGAGACTGTAAAACGCATCACCGTTCTTGACAGAACAAAAGAACCAGGTGCAATGGGCGAACCTCTGTACCTTGATGTTGTTGCAGCTCTGAAAGGAACAAAATTCGAATCTACTCCAGTATTTACAGGACGTTACGGACTTGGTTCCAAAGATACAACACCAGCTCAGATCGTAGCTGTATACGAAAATACAACAAAAGAAAAATTCACAATCGGTATCAACGATGATGTTACCAATCTGTCTCTGGAACTGGGTGCTCCACTGGTTACTACACCAGAAGGAACTATCAACTGCAAGTTCTGGGGTCTGGGAGCTGACGGTACTGTAGGTGCTAACAAGAACTCCATCAAGATCATCGGTGATAACACAGATATGTATGCTCAGGCTTACTTTGATTATGACTCAAAGAAATCCGGTGGTGTTACTATGTCTCACCTGCGTTTTGGTAAGACACCAATCAAATCCACATACCTGATTCACCGTGCAAACTTTGTAGCATGTCACAATCCATCCTATGTACGTAAGTACAACATGGTACAGGAACTGGTTGACGGCGGTACATTCCTTCTGAACTGCCCATGGGATATGGAAGGTATTGAACATCATCTGCCAGGACAGGTTAAGAGCTATATCGCTAACCACAACATTAAATTCTACGTAATCGATGGTATCAAGATCGGTAAAGAGATCGGACTTGGACAGCGTATCAACACGGTACTTCAGTCTGCATTCTTCAAACTGGCTAACATCATTCCGGAAGAACAGGCTATCGAACTTATGAAAGCTGCCGCAAAAGCAACATACGGACGTAAGGGTGATGCTATCGTTCAGATGAACTATGATGCAATCGATGCAGGTGCAAAACAGGTTGTAGAAATCCAGGTTCCTGAAAGCTGGAAAGATGCAGCAGAAGAAGATATCATTGCAAAAGCAGCTACAGAAGGAAAGAAAGAAGTCCTTGACTTCGTTAATACAATTCAGCATGCAGTAAGTGCTCAGGAAGGTAACAGCCTGCCAGTATCTGCATTCAAGGATTATGTAGACGGTTCTACACCATCCGGTACAGCTGCATACGAAAAACGTGGTATCGCAGTTGATATCCCTGTATGGAATCAGGAAAACTGTATCCAGTGTAACAGATGTGCATATGTCTGCCCACACGCAGTTATCCGTCCGGTAGCTATGACTGAAGCAGAAGTGGCTGCAGCTCCAGAAGGAATGAAGACACTTGCTATGACAGGTATGGCTGATTACAAGTTTGCTATCGTTACATCCGCACTTGACTGTACAGGATGTGGTTCCTGTGTAAATGTCTGCCCAGGAAAGAAAGGCAACAAAGCTCTTACTATGGAAAACATGGAAGCAAATGCTGGCGAACAGAAATACTTCGATTACGCTGTAGCTCTTCCAATCAAAGAAGATGTAGTAGAGAAATTCAAAGAAAATACAGTAAAAGGTTCTCAGTTCAAACAGCCACTGCTTGAGTTCTCAGGTGCATGTGCTGGTTGTGGTGAAACACCTTATGCAAAACTGATCACACAGCTGTTCGGTGACAGAATGTATGTTGCTAACGCAACAGGATGTTCCTCTATCTGGGGTAACTCTTCACCATCTACACCTTACACTGTAAATGAAAAAGGACAGGGTCCTGCATGGTCCAACTCTCTGTTCGAAGACAACGCTGAGTTTGGTTACGGTATGTTACTTGCTCAGAAAGCACTTCGTGACGGTCTGAAGACTAAAGTAGAAGCTCTGATC
This sequence comes from uncultured Blautia sp., assembly GCA_934402155.1. GTDB lineage: Bacteria > Bacillota > Clostridia > Lachnospirales > Lachnospiraceae > Blautia_A. The sequence goes on from CAKRTP010000026.1 coordinate 3,273, forward strand.
GCTGATACAGATAAAGAAGACATTAAGGCTGCTGGTCAGGAATGGCTGGATACATTCGCAGTTGGTGCTACCAACGGTGCTGCTACAGATAAGCTGATCGCTGCTCTGGAAGCTTGCGGATGTGAAAAAGCTCAGGATATCCTGAAGAGCAAAGACTTCCTTGCTAAGAAATCCCAGTGGATCTTCGGTGGTGACGGATGGGCATACGATATCGGATTCGGTGGAGTTGACCACGTACTGGCAAGCGGACAGGATATCAACGTTATGGTATTCGATACAGAAGTTTACTCCAATACAGGTGGACAGGCTTCTAAAGCTACACAGCCAGGTGCTATCGCACAGTTCGCTGCTGCAGGTAAAGAAGTGAAGAAGAAAGATATGGCATCTATCGCTATGTCTTACGGATATGTATATGTAGCTCAGATCGCTATGGGTGCAGATTACAACCAGTGTGTAAAGGCACTTGCTGAAGCAGAAGCTTATCCGGGACCATCCCTGATTATTGCATACGCTCCATGTATCAACCATGGTATCAAGAAAGGTATGAGCAAAGCTCAGACTGAAGAAGAACTGGCAGTTAAGACAGGTTACTGGCATCTGTTCCGCTTCAACCCAGAAGCAGAGAACAAGTTCAGCCTGGATTCTAAAGCTCCTGATTACACAGGATACGATGAATTCCTGAACGGTGAAGTTCGTTACAATTCTCTGAAACGTGCTAATCCGGACAGAGCTGCAAAACTCTTTGCTAAGAACCAGAAGTGCAACGAAGAAAGATATGAATATCTGAACAAGCTGATTGCACTCCACGGAGCAAAAGAAGACTAAAGTGATTTCAGACAGGCATCGCCATCAGGCGGTGCCTGTTTTCTTTGACTTTTGACGCTGTCCCTCTTATAATAGATACCAGTGGCTTTTTGCCATCAGTTCCCATGAAAATTGGGTATACTGAAAACAAATAAGTAACGATATCAGATCGGAGGCACAGGCATGTTTCGTAATTTGCCACAATATGACATAATCAAAACAGAAGAGATAGCAGATATCAAATCCACAGGTACCCTTCTGCGCCATAAAAAGAGCGGTGCAAGGATTATGCTGTTGGAAAATGAAGATGAAAATAAAGTATTTAACATTGCATTCCGTACCCCACCGGCAGACAGTACCGGTGTGGCCCATATTCTGGAACACAGTGTTCTGTGCGGAAGCAGAAAGTTTCCGTCTAAGGATCCTTTTGTAGAACTGGCAAAAGGGTCCTTGAATACATTTTTAAATGCTATGACATATCCGGATAAGACGATGTATCCGATTGCCAGCTGCAATATGCAGGATTTTTGCAATTTGATGGAAGTTTATGTGGATGCAGTTTTTTATCCGAATATTTACAAAAAAGAAGAAATCTTCCGCCAGGAAGGATGGAGCTATGTTCTGGAAAAACCAGAAGATGAAATCATCTACAATGGTGTTGTGTACAATGAAATGAAAGGAGCATTTTCCTCACCTGATGACGTTCTGGACCGGGAAATTCTGAATTCTCTCTATCCGGATACGCCATATGGCATGGAATCCGGTGGTGATCCGAAAAATATACCGGATCTGTCATACGAAGAATTTCTGGCATTTCATAAGAAATATTATCATCCATCCAACAGTTATATTTATCTTTATGGAGATATGGATATGGAAGAACGGCTCTCCTGGCTGGATAGAGAGTATTTAAGCAAATTCGATGCAGATCAGGTAGAGTCTGAAATTTGCAGACAGCAGGCATTTTCATCTGTGAAGGAGCTGAACAGGACCTATTCCATTTCCAACATGGAAGAGGAAACAGATCATACCTATCTGGCTTATAACTGGTCTGTCGGAGATGTGCTGGATGCTGACCTCTCAGCAGCCATGTCAATTATAGAGTATGTATTACTGGAGGCACCGGGAGCACCATTAAAACAGGCGCTGCTGGATGCGGAGATTGGAAAAGACATAGAAGGAAGCTATGACAGCGGTGTTCGTCAGCCCTATTTTTCTGTGATTGCGAAAAACAGTAATCCGGAACAAAAGCGTGCATTTGCGGAGAAAATCCACCAGGTTTTGCAGGAGCAGGTAGAGAAAGGTCTGGAAGAACGTGCACTTTTGGCTGGAATCAATAATCTGGAATTTAAGCTTCGAGAGGCAGATTTCGGACACTTCCCGAAGGGATTGATGTATGGAATAGATGCGTTTGACAGCTGGCTGTATGACGAAAATGAACCGTTTCTGTATCTGAAGCAGATACAGAGCTGTGGATTCTTAAAAAGTAAACTGGGAACCGGTTATTATGAGGAACTGATTCAGAAATATCTTCTGGATAATACCCATGCTTCTCTGATTGTGATGAAGCCTCAAAAAGGTCTGACAGCAAAAGAAGAGGAGAGAGTAAAGGAAAAACTGGCTTCTTATAAAGCTTCTCTCTCGGAAGAAGAAATCAGTCAGATGATGGAAAAAACAAAAAAGCTTCGTACGTTTCAGGAAACTCCGTCCACAAAAGAAGAATTGGAAAAAATTCCGCTTCTGAAGCTCTCAGATATCAGAAAAAAAACAGCACCGCTTTTCAATCATCCGATTGATGTAGATGGTACGCTGCTGCTTCATCATGAACTGGATACCAATGGTATTGCGTATCTGAATGTCATGTTCGACGCAAAGAAATTAACACCAGATCAGCTTTCTTATCTTGGAATTCTAAAATGTGTGTTGGGAATGGTGGACACAGAGCATTATGATTTCCATGAACTGAGTAATGAAATCAATATTCAGTCCGGCGGCATTTATCCGGTTTCTGATGTGTTTGCGGATTTTGCAAAGCCGGGGGATTACGCAGCTGCTTTTGAGATGAAAGCAAAAGTATTGTATGATAAGATTGACTTTGCATTTGATATGATCGAAGAGATTTTATTTACTTCTGATCTGACAAAGGAAAAACGTTTATATGAGATACTGGCAAGATTAAAATCCCGTCTGCAGGTGAGACTGACGAGTGCAGGACATTCCACAGCAGCAACCAGAGCAATGTCTCATTTTTCAGCAGTCTCTGCATTCAATGAACGGACAGGCGGGATTGCACTATACGAGCTGGTAGAAGGTGTTGAGACACAATTTGAGGATAAAAAAGGCGAACTTGTGGATAACCTTCAAAAGCTGCTTGCGGATCTTCTGGTACAGGAGGGACTGATGGTCAGCCTGACTTCAGAAAAAACAGTGCTGCCAAAAGTGGAAGAACGAATTCGTCATTTAAGAGAAAAACTTCCGCATCAGATACAGAAAGGGGAGACCGGACAGAAGCGGGAAAGCATTCTGATTCCGGAAGCCAATGAAGGACTGATGACAGCGTCACAGGTACAATATGTGGCACTGGCGGGCAACTTCCGGCAGTATGGATGTGAATATCATGGTGCTTTACGGATTTTGCGTACGATTATGGGATATGAGTATTTGTGGACCAATATTCGTGTGCAGGGTGGTGCCTATGGCTGCATGAGCGGATTTGGAAAGACAGGCGATACCTATCTGGTATCTTATCGAGATCCAAATCTGGGACGTACGCTGGATGTATATCGGGGAATCGGAGAGTACCTGAAAAACTTTACGGTGGATGACAGGGATATGTGTAAGTATATCATTGGAACGATCAGCGAAGGTGATACACCGATGAACCCTGCAGCGAAAGGAAACCGCTCTCTGAATGCGTGGATGAGTCATGTAACAGAAGAAGAGCTGCAAAAAGAACGGGATCAGATTTTAAATGCCGATCAGGAAAGTATCCGTGCACTGGAGCCATTGCTTCTGGCTGTGCTGGAGCACGGTAATATCTGCGTTATTGGCGGTGAAGAGAAGATCCGGTCAGAAAAAGAACTATTTGAGCAGATACGGCCACTGATTCGTGGATAGAAGGAGTACAGATGAATATTAATTTAGAAGAATTAAGAAACACGCCGCAGACAAAATCCGGGTTTGTTACATTGATTGGCCGACCGAATGTGGGAAAATCTACGCTGATGAATCATCTGATCGGACAGAAAATTGCCATCACTTCAAACAAGCCGCAGACCACCAGGAACAGGATTCAGACTGTTTATACGGATGACCGCGGACAGATTGTATTTTTGGATACACCGGGCATTCATAAAGCAAAAAATAAGTTGGGCGAATATATGGTAAATGTGGCAGAGCGAACGTTAAATGAGGTGGATGTGATTCTCTGGCTGGTAGAACCGACCACATTTATCGGAGCCGGAGAGCGCCATATTGTGGAACAGCTGAAAAAGACAAAAACACCGGTGATTTTGATTATTAACAAAGTGGATACGGTAGACAAAAAAGAAATTATCAAATATATGGATACTTATCGTAAGGTTTATGATTTTGCAGAGATTATTCCGGTATCTGCACTTCGGGCACAGAATCTGGATACAGTGCTGGATCAGATTTTCAAATATCTGCCATATGGACCGATGTTTTATGATGAAGATACGATTACCGACCAGCCGCAAAGACAGATTGTGGCAGAAATGATCAGAGAAAAGGCACTTCGCTGCCTGGATGAAGAAATTCCTCATGGGATAGCGGTGGCAATTGATCAGATGAAAGAACGCAAAGGCGGCGGTATGTTTGATATTGATGCAACCATCATCTGTGAAAGAGATTCCCATAAGGGAATCATTATCGGAAAAGGCGGTTCTATGTTGAAACGCATTGGCTCAGAAGCGAGAAGGGATATTGAAAATATGCTGGAGGCAAAAGTGAATCTGCAGCTTTGGGTAAAGGTGAAGAAGGATTGGCGGGACAGTGACTTTCTGATGAAGAATTTCGGATACGATAAAAAAGAGATAGATTAAAAAACAGAAAGGAACATACGGTGAGAACAGATGAGTGACAAAATAACCCTGACCGGTATGGTCCTTTCTGCGCTTCCGGTAGGAGAATACGATAAGCGGATCGTTTTGTTGACAAAGGAGCGGGGAAAAATCAGCGGTTTTGCCAAAGGCGCCAGAAGACAGAACAGTCCCATGATGGCAGCGGCGAATCCGTTCTGTTATGGCAGCTTTGAATGTTATGAAGGGCGTACTTCCTATAATATCTATCAGGCTCAGATAGATCAGTATTTTGAAAAGCTCTCGCTGGATTTTGAAAATGCCTATTATGGTATGTATTTCCTGGAATTTGCAGATTATTATGCCAGAGAGAATAATGATGAAAAGGAACTTCTAAAGCTGTTGTATGTCACGCTAAAGGCACTGGAGCATGGCCGGGTAGGCAGGAAGCTGATCCGTTCTATCTATGAATTACGTGGGATGGTAATTAATGGAGAATATCCGGAAAGCTTTTCCTGCGTCAGCTGCGGTTCTACAGAAGGACTGGTGGGATATTCTGATGAGAAGAATGGGGTGATCTGTCAGAAGTGTTTTCCACATATGCGTGGGAAGAGGCTGCCCGAATCCGTGATTTATACCATGCAGTACGTAACAGCTGCACCGCTGGAAAAACTGTATTCATTTTTGCTGGCTCCGGAGGTCGAAAAGGAATTCTGTTCCATGCAGGAACGCTTTCGGAGAAAAATGATTGACCGGAGCTTTAAAACACTGGAAATTTTGAATACTTTGCAGATTTAGCAGTTGAAAACAGACTCTGTTCTTAGTATAATTGAATTTGAGTATTTTTAGGTGCAAAAGGGGAAATTTGCATTTTGGAGGGCAGTTCATGAAAAGGGGTTTCTTATTAGCCGCAGTAATTGGTGCGGGCTGTATTCTGACCGGATGCAGCAGCTTTTCACCAGAAGTGACCGGAGTATCCGTCAGTAAGAACGGAACGGTGACAGAAGTAGTCAGAGAAAGCTTTGATGCTTCCTATTATAGTGAAGAAGAACTGAAAAGTACGGTGGAGAGTGAAATAGCAGACTACAACAGCAGCCATTCAGAGAGAGCTGTGAAAAAAAAGAGCCTGAAGATCAAAGACGGGGAAGCGCAGATGCGGCTGGAATATGATTCCTATCAGGATTATGCCGGATTTAATCATGTGGGATTTTACGTTGGCGATATTAATGGAGCCATTCAGGCGGGTTATGCTTTTGAAGGAAGCTTTTATCCTGTATCGGACGGAGCAGTTTCACAGAACAGTGTATGGGGATCGAGCCTGATGAGTGGAACCAACTATAAGACAATGGTTGTGAATGAAGCACTTCTGGTGGATGTGCCGGGAAAGATCTGCTATGTCAGCGAAGGGGTAAAAGTTACGGGAAAATCAGAAGCAGTAACAGAAAATAGTGATACATCCTATATTCTTTATGAATAAAGAGATTATAACGTTCAGGAAAGTGAGGAGAAACGAAATGGAAAAGACAATGGACAAGATTGTTGCACTGGCAAAATCAAGAGGATTTGTATATCCTGGTTCTGAAATTTACGGAGGACTGGCAAATACCTGGGATTACGGCAATCTTGGTGTGGAATTAAAAAATAACGTAAAACGTGCATGGTGGCAGAAATTTATTCAGGAGAACCCATATAACGTAGGTGTGGACTGTGCGATCCTGATGAATCCACAGACATGGGTGGCATCCGGACATCTTGGCGGATTTGCGGATCCGTTGATGGATTGTAAAGAATGTCATGAACGTTTCCGTGCGGACAAGCTGATTGAAGACTACAGTGAAGAGCATGGTGTTACACTGGAAAAACCAATCGATGCATATTCTCAGGAAGAGATGAAAAATTTCATTGAAGAACATAATGTATGCTGCCCAAGCTGCGGCAAGCACAATTTTACAGATATCCGTCAGTTCAATCTGATGTTTAAGACCTTCCAGGGTGTAACAGAGGATGCCAAGAATACCGTATATTTAAGACCGGAAACGGCACAGGGTATTTTTGTAAACTTTAAGAATGTACAGAGAACATCCAGAAAGAAGATTCCATTTGGTATCGGACAGATCGGTAAATCTTTCCGTAATGAGATCACACCGGGTAACTTTACATTCCGTACCCGTGAGTTTGAACAGATGGAACTGGAATTCTTCTGCGAACCAGGTACGGATCTTGACTGGTTCCATTATTGGAGATCCTTCTGTATCAACTGGCTGCAGACTCTTGGCATCAAGGAAGATGAGATGAGAGCAAGAGATCATGCACCGGAAGAACTCTGCTTCTACAGTAAGGGTACTACAGATATTGAGTTCCTTTTCCCATTTGGATGGGGCGAACTGTGGGGCATCGCAGACAGAACAGATTATGACCTTACTCAGCACCAGAATGTATCTGGTCAGGATATGACCTATTTTGATGATGAGAAACATGAAAAATACATCCCATATGTGGTTGAGCCATCTCTTGGTGCTGACCGTGTGGTTCTTGCATTCCTCTGCAGTGCTTATGATGAGGAAAACATCGGAACAGAAGAAAAACCGGACATCAGAACAGTCATGCATTTCCATCCGGCACTGGCTCCGGTGAAGATCGGTGTGCTTCCTCTGTCCAAGAAACTGAACGAAGGTGCCGAAAAAGTATTTGCACAGTTATCAAAGAAATATAACTGCGAATATGATGATCGCGGAAACATCGGAAAACGTTACCGTCGTCAGGATGAGATCGGTACACCATTCTGTGTGACCTATGATTTTGATTCTGAAACAGACGGAGCAGTAACTATTCGTGACCGTGATACGATGGAGCAGGTTCGTGTAAAGATCGAAGAACTGGATGCATATTTTGCAGACAAATTTACATTTTAATCAAATCAGGGAAGTACCCTGCTTCCATTGCTAAAAACAATAAGCAGTGGCATTTTCTGATAAAAAGCGGTTTTTGGCTCAGGCTGAAGGCCGTTTTTTTGTGGTTTGTTCTTTGCAGAAAGAAAAAACTGTTTTATAATGTGGATAAAGCAGGAAAACTACAGATGAGCAGACAGGGAACACGAGAATGGACAGAAATAAGAATAAAAATCATGGCAACCGAATATGGAAAAAAATGTTAATTAGCATGAGCATGGTACTGGCTCTGGCAGATATCACAGGAAGCGGAGTGCGGTTTCAGGCGGCGGATGTAGTGCAGGAGTCGGACTGTGCAGATTATGCTGAAACGGAATATACAGATCAGGAAGTGGAAGAAACAGAAGAAGCAGATGTAACAGAGACAGATCGCCAGGATTTGGAAAATGAAGTGAAAGAAGAACAGATTCTGGATCAACAGGAAGAGGAACAGATAGCTTCAGAGCAGTTGGATGAGCAGAAGGAAGATCGGACGGAGATTCAGGAAGAAGAATTTTTTGATGAATCTGCTGATGCAGGAAATGCGATAGATGGCTCAGGCATTACCGGAAGAAGTACCAGACGTGCACGAACGGTGGTGCGATTTCAGGACTGTTATGGAGATCAGCTGAATGAAGGCGCAAGAGAAGTTTATGATGCGATGATGAAAGCATGGGCAAATGGAGGAACAGATACATTTAAAGTTACCTTTGCCACGCCGCTGACATTTGAGACAACAGGAACTTATGTGACTGGAGAGGATGGAAAGCAAAAGTGGAAATGGGTGGCAGCGGATGGAAAAGACACCAATGAGAAAATGAAACTGGATCCGGCATATGGAGAAGTGATGGAAGAACTTCGCAGAAATGTACAGGGTGGGTTCGATGCAGGCATATATGATACTCCGGAGATGTTCTGGCTGAAGAAAGTGTCTTTTGGATATTCGCTGGTATGGAATATCAGAAAAGATGGCAGTGCGACAGGAACGATTCGGGAAGTGTCCATCAGCGGGATAGAAGCCTGGACAGGAGCAAAATCCAGCGTTTCAGAATTTCAGAGAAAAGTGTCCGACGCAGTTGGCGTAATCTGTGCCAGTTTTACAGATAGTATGACGGATGCGCAGAAGATGAAACGCATTCATGATTATATCTGTGCGAAATGTGTCTATCAGGAGGGAACTTATGCCCACAGCGCCTACGGAACTTTTTACAATGGGAAAGTTGTATGCGAAGGCTATGCCAAGGCATTTAAGATTCTGTGTAACCGAATTGGACTGAACTGTGCACTCGGTTCAGGAACCGTGCATAAACCTTCTTCGGATGGAGCTCACATGTGGAATTATGTGTTCCTGAATGGTGGCTGGTACATGGTAGATGCTACCTGGGATGATGGGACGACATTATCTGACCGATATTTATTTGCAGGCTCCGAGACGGATGGCATTTACGATAAGATATCCAGGGAACGAACCAATTATACGATATTTTCAACCAGACCGGAAACAGCATTTCGATTTGTGCAGCCGACCCTGCAGGAGACCACCTATCACGAAAATACAGAGATCGGGAGAATGGCAGCATCCTGCGTAAGTGACGGATATCTGACATTGCAATGTCAGCTGTGTGATGAGGTGACAAAGACAGCCATACCAGCCACCGGGCATAGTTACGGAGAGTGGAAAACAACGGTGGAGGCAGGCTGTGAAACACCAGGAAGCAGAACCCGCATCTGTAAAACATGCCAGAGCGAAGAAAGAAAAGTTATACCAGCCACCGGGCATAGTTACGGAGAGTGGGAAACAACTGCGAAGGCAGGCTGTGAAACTCCGGGAAGCAGAACCCGTATCTGTAAAATGTGCCAGAGCGAAGAAAGGGAAGTCATACCATCCACCGGGCATAGCTATGGAGAGTGGAGAACCATTCGTAGGGCAACCGCATTGGAAAATGGAGAGATGCGTCGCAGTTGTCAAAATGAAAACTGCGAAAGTACAGAGAACAAAATACTCCCACGAATTTCCGGATTCGTAAAACTGAATGCAGGCAGTCTGAAGCTTCAGACCAGACAGTCAACCACAGGGCTGAGAGTTACTGCTATGGCCGAGGGGGACCGTGTAATTAACTGGAAGAGTAGCCGGCCTGAAGTAGCAAGTGTCAGTAAAAAAGGAAAGATTACCGGAAAGAAAACCGGAACAGCAGTCATTACAGTGACGCTGGCCAGTGGGGCAACAGCTCAGTGTAAGGTAAAGGTACAGAAAAAAGAAGTTCAGCCAGTCGGTTTGAGTATTTCCTGCAGCAGACTGAAAAACAATCGTATTACCTTAAAAAAAGGACAAAGTGTCAGATGTACGGTCGTAGTACGGCCATTTACCAGCAAAACAAAAGTTATTTTTACCAGCAAAAATAAAAAAATTGCAAAAGTATCGCAAAAAGGAAGAATCAAAGCAGCAGGGGCAGGAAAAACAAAAATTACAATAAAAGCCGGAACAAAGAAAAAGACTGTGTGGGTTATTGTGAAAAAGTGAAAAATAATTGTAAAAAATTCACGTATAAACAATAAAAATGATGGTGAAGTGGAAAATCGTCTTGACTAATTTGTATAATATGTTATGCTATTCATGTGCAGCTACAACAGGGTAGTAAATCACACCGGAGAAACACCGGTGTTTTTTATGCTCTGAAGTTTTCATAAAGGTGAAAAAAGCTGCGGCGAAGAGTAGCAACTGCGTGGGGGCAGCATTGTTTTACCAATTAATATTAGGAGGAAATGAGTATGGCGAAATGGGTTTACTTATTCAAAGAAGGTAACGCGGAGATGAGAAACCTTCTTGGTGGAAAGGGCGCAAATCTGGCAGAGATGACCAACCTGGGCCTTCCTGTACCACAGGGCTTCACGATTACAACAGAAGCATGTACCCAGTATTATGAAGATGGTCAGAAGATCAATGATGAGATTCAGGGTCAGATCATGGAATACATTGAGAAAATGGAAGAAATTACTGGTAAGAAGTTTGGGGATAAAGAGAATCCTTTACTGGTATCTGTAAGATCCGGTGCCCGTGCATCTATGCCAGGTATGATGGATACGATTTTGAACCTTGGTCTGAATGAAGAAGTAGTGGAAGTACTGGCTGCAAAATCTGGTAATCCGAGATGGGCATGGGATTGCTACCGCAGATTTATCCAGATGTTCTCTGACGTTGTTATGGAAGTTGGCAAGAAATACTTCGAAGAACTGATCGATAAGATGAAGTTTGCAAAGGGTGTAACACAGGACGTAGAGCTGACAGCAGAAGACTTAAAAGAACTGGCAAATCAGTTTAAAGCAGAGTATAAAGAAAAAATCGGCAGTGATTTCCCAACAGATCCGAAGGTACAGCTTATGGAAGCAATCAAAGCGGTATTCCGTTCCTGGGACAATCCTCGTGCGAATGTATATCGTCGTGATAACGATATCCCTTATTCATGGGGAACAGCTGTTAACGTACAGATGATGGCATTCGGAAATATGGGTGAGACATCCGGAACTGGTGTTGCATTTACCCGTGATCCGGCTACCGGTGAAAAACATCTGATGGGAGAATTCCTGATGAATGCTCAGGGAGAAGATGTAGTTGCCGGTGTAAGAACACCTCAGAAAATTGATCAGTTAAAAGAAGTTATGCCAGAAGTGTATGATCAGTTCACAAAGATCTGTGCAACACTGGAAGATCATTACCGTGATATGCAGGATATGGAATTTACCATTGAAGATAAGAAGCTGTATATGCTTCAGACACGTAACGGTAAGAGAACAGCACAGGCTGCATTAAAGATCGCCTGTGATCTGGTAGATGAAGGTATGATCACAGAGCAGAAAGCGGTAGCTATGATCGATCCAAGAAACCTGGATACACTGCTTCATCCGCAGTTTGACAAGATGGCACTGGTAAAGGCAATTCCTGTTGCAAAAGCACTGGGAGCATCACCGGGAGCTGCATGTGGACAGATTGTATTTACAGCGGATGATGCAAAAGAATGGCATGCTATGGGCAAGAAAGTAGTTCTGGTCCGTCTGGAAACTTCACCGGAAGATATCGAAGGTATGAAGGCTTCTCAGGGTATCCTGACAGTTCGTGGCGGAATGACCAGCCATGCGGCAGTAGTAGCCCGCGGTATGGGAACATGCTGTGTATCCGGATGTGGCGATATCCATATGGATGAAGCAAATAAGAAGTTTACACTGGCAGGTAAAGAATACCATGAAGGAGACTGGATCTCTATTGACGGTTCTACCGGAAATATTTATGATGGCGTAATCAAGACAGTAGATGCTACCATCGCCGGAGAATTTGGCCGTATCATGGGATGGGCAGATAAATACAGAAAACTGAAAGTAAGAACAAATGCAGATACACCTGCAGATGCAAAGAAAGCAAGAGAACTGGGCGCAGAAGGTATCGGACTTTGCCGTACAGAGCACATGTTCTTTGAAGGTGACAGAATTGATGCATTCCGTGAAATGATCTGTTCTGATACCGTGGAAGAAAGAGAAGAAGCGCTGGATAAGATTCTTCCGGTTCAGCAGAGTGACTTTGAAAAACTCTACGAAGCATTGGAAGGCAATCCTGTAACCATTCGTTTCCTGGACCCGCCTCTGCATGAATTCGTACCACAGACAGAAGAAGATATCAAGAAACTGGCTGATTCACAGGGCAAGACTGTAGATCAGATCAAAAATATCATTGAATCTCTTCATGAATTCAACCCAATGATGGGACATCGAGGCGTTCGTCTGGCAGTAACCTATCCGGAAATTGCAAAGATGCAGACAAGAGCAGTGATCCGCGCAGCGATCGATGTAAAGAAGAATCATCCAGACTGGAATATTTGTCCGGAAATCATGATTCCATTAATCGGTGATGACAAAGAGCTTCGTTTTGTAAAGAAGACAGTAGTAGATACTGCAAATGAGGAGATCGCAGCAGCAGGTGTAGATCTGAAATATCAGGTAGGTACTATGATCGAAATTCCTCGTGCAGCTCTGACTGCAGATGAGATCGCAAAAGATGCTGACTTCTTCTGCTTCGGAACAAATGACCTGACACAGATGACTTTCGGATTCTCCCGTGATGATGCAGGTAAGTTCCTGGAAGCATACTACGAGAGAAAGATCTTCGAAAACGACCCATTTGCAAAACTTGACCAGAATGGTGTTGGTAAGCTGATGGAAATGGCTATCCAGCTTGGTAAGGGAGAAAATCCAAACCTGCATATCGGTATCTGTGGAGAACACGGTGGAGATCCATCTTCCGTAGAGTTCTGCCACAAGATCGGTCTGGATTATGTATCCTGCTCACCGTTCAGAGTACCAATCGCAAGACTGGCAGCAGCTCAGGCAGCTATCGCAGAAATGAAATAAATGACATAAAAAGACCCCTGACGACCTGGATTCCAGGTTGTCAGGGGGTTTCTTTTTTCACACATTGGTAATGGTATCTTTTCAAAACGGAGACTTCATAAATTGTTTAGGAGTGATTCCTTTATACTTATTAAATGTTTTTATGAAATAACTTTCGTCATTAAATCCGCAGGAGATGGCTACTTCTCTAATCGTAATATCTTTGGTGGAGAGCATTTCACATGCACATTCAATTCGATAGTAGTTCAGATAATCGATTGGAGTTCGACCTGTCAGGCTGCGGAAATACCGACAGAAATATTTGGAATTCATACTGGCAATGCGGGCCAGATCATCCAGACTGATGTTGTTGCTGTAATTGTCGGATATGAAGGTAAGTACATTCTTGACAGAAGAAATCCGTTCAGCCGATACCATATTCTGGTGTGCCTGTTCATATAAGTGTTCGTTTATGATGGTTCCTAATAAATGGTATAAATACCCCTGTACCATGAATTCGTAACCGTTTTTTTTGCTGGACAGGGCATGACACAGATGCTTTACAATTGGGAGAATATTATCTGATTTTTCAGAAAGAAAGGTAGTGATTGTAATTTTCTGATCGATAATGTCCCGTATGATTCTGGAGCATGCATGATTGTCTTTTAATAAAATCTGGAGATCGAATACGATACATTCGTAAATACAATCGTACGGAGTGCCGCCGTGAAGCGTGCCGCTGGTAATGAAGATAATATCACCAGCCTGATAGAGTTTTGTTGATTTTTCAAGCTTTAATTGGAAAGAACCGGAGATGATGCGAATAATTTCGTATTGCGTGTGCCAGTGATACTGCATGTCATAGCGTGGACTATGAGGTGTCTGATGATAAAAAGCAATAGGAAAATTAAAAGTCCCCTGCTGTGCTTTCTCCTGATAATCAATAAATTTCATAAATAATATCCTCATGGTGAAATGGGTGAATATTGTACAGCTTTTTTATAGTATAACACTTTTGTTTCAAGTGTGCAAACATTATAATTGAATTAAATAAATGCCTGCGGGCAAATAAAAAAATAAGGGAGAATAATATCATGGCAGAGAGCAGATTAATCGGTGAATACCCGGTGATTGGTATCAGACCAACTATTGATGGACGTAGAGGCCCGATCAAGGTTCGTCAGGGCCTTGAAGATCAGACAATGGGTATGGCAAAAGCAGCAGCGAAATTATTTGAAGAAAACATCAAGTATTCAAATGGTGAACCGGTAAAAGTTGTCATTGCAGATACAACAATCGGACGTGTTGCAGAAGCAGCAGCATGTGAAGAAAAATTCAGAAGAGAAGGCGTTGCTATTACTCTTACAGTAACTCCATGCTGGTGCTACGGCTCAGAGACAATGGACATGGATCCTACAACAATCAAAGGTGTATGGGGACTGAATGCAACAGAAAGACCGGGTGCTGTTTACCTGGCAAGTGTTCTTGCAACACATGCGCAGAAAGGTCTTCCGGCATTTGGCATCTACGGACATGATGTAGTAGAAGCTGATGACGATACAATCGGAGAAGACATTAAAGAAAAATTATTAAGATTTGGTCGTGCAGCAGTTGCAGCAGCAACTATGAGAGGTAAATCTTACTTACAGATCGGTTCTATCTGTATGGGTATCGGCGGATCCATTATTGATTCTGATTTCATGGAATCTTACCTTGGCATGAGAGTGGAATCTGTAGATGAGGTAGAAATCATTCGTCGTATGACAGAAGGTGTTTATGATGAAGCAGAGTTCCAGAAAGCACTTGTATGGGCAAAAGAAAAATGCAAGATGGGTTATGACAAGAACCCTGATTTTGTAAGAAAGAGCGATAAAGAAAAAGAAGAACAGTTCGAATTTGCTGTTAAGATGGCAGTTATCATCAAAGATTTGATGAATGGTAACAAGAACCTTCCGGAAGGATGCGAAGAAGAAGCAGTTGGACACAATGCTCTGGCAGCTGGTTTCCAGGGACAGAGACAGTGGACAGACTTTTATCCAAACGGTGACTTTGCAGAAGCAGTATTAAATACCTCCTTTGACTGGAACGGAGCAAGAGAACCATACATCCTTGCAACCGAAAATGATGTACTGAACGGTTTAGGCATGTTGTTCATGAAGCTGTTGACAAACAGAGCACAGATGTTCGCAGACGTTCGTACATACTGGAGCGGAGATGCAATCAAGAGAGTAACAGGATATGACATCGAAGGTGTTGCAAAAGAAGCGGATGGTGTGATCCATCTGATCAACTCCGGTGCATGCTGTCTGGATGCAAATGCAGAAGCAAGAGATGCAGAAGGCAACCAGGTTATGAAACCTTGGTATGAAATAACAAAAGAAGATCAGGACGCTATTATGGCAGC
>CAKRTP010000027.1 GCA_934402155.1 uncultured Blautia sp.
GGACCGGTATTTTCCACAGCGGAAACTTATGTACTTGAATTTGCATCCTGGATCATTACGGTAGGACATGGAATCGGAGCTATGATCATGGGTGCGATCTATCCGCTTACAGTAGTCTGCGGTATTCATCATATGTATAATGTGATCGAAGCAGGAATGCTCGCATCTGACGGGCTGAACATCTGGATGCCGATTGCCTCAGCAGCAAACTTTGCACAGGGTGCTGCCTGCCTCGCAGTTGGTCTTAAGGCAAGAAACTGTAAGACAAAATCAGTTGCTGTTCCGTCTGCATTATCAGCAGCACTTGGAATTACAGAACCGGCAATTTTTGGTGTAAATCTCCGATTCATGAAACCACTTATATGCGGTATGGCCGGTGGTGCGGCCGGATCTCTGATCGGCGCTATCTTTCATATAGGAGCAACCTCTTATGGAGTTACCGGAATTCCGGGATTCCTTACTACACTGGATTATTCTGTACAGTATGCGATCATGCTGGCGGTTTCCTTTGCCGTTGCATTTGCACTGACCTGGTTTACCTGGAAAGAAGAGCCGGAAGATGAGGGAATAACAGCACCGAAAATGGAGAATATACCGACAGCAGAAAAAGAAGAGGCAGTGGATGGAACAGCAAAAAAACTGTATGCTCCGATCCAGGGTACTGTTATTGCGAGAAATGAGATCCCGGATGAAACCTTTGCGGCAGGCGTTCTTGGCGACGGTGTAGGGATCGATCCAAAAGAGGGTGTTGTTGTAGCACCGTTTGACGGGGAAATTTCTTCTGTGACAGACACAAAGCATGCGATTGGTATCACAGGACCGGCAGATATGGAAGTATTGATCCATGTAGGGGTTGATACTGTAAATATGAAAGGTGATGGATTTGAGCTTCTGGTGGAAGAAGGACAGAAAGTCAAAGCAGGTCAGAAACTGATGACATTTGATATTGAAAAGATCAAAGCGGCCGGATACAGTCCGATGGCGGCAGTGCTTCTGACAAACAGTGATGATTACCCGGATTTCAGGGTGGTAAAGACTGGGCAGACCAGAAGACTGGAAGAAGTTTTCACTGTCTGAAAATGATATTATCCACCATTCACAGAAGTGGGAGATTTTTCGACTGAGATAAAATAAAAGACACTGTCAATGCGGGTTTGAAATCCGATATGTTGACAGTGTCTTTTTGGAATGAACAGTAATCTCCGGTCAGAAAAAATCAATTGCAAAACATGAAATGAATGGTAACAGCAGATAAATTGTGGTATACTACAGCAAAGGGGAAAAAGCATGAATATAAGTGAAATAGCAAAATTAGCAGGTGTGTCCAGTGCCGCAGTTTCCCGTTATTTTAACAACGGATATATTTCAGAAGAAAAAAAAGAAGCGATTCGTAAAGTTGTAGAACAGACAGGTTATCGCCCATCTGTTCAGGCTCAGACACTCCGTACCAAAAAAACAAAAATGATTGGTGTGATCGTTCCGAAGATTGCTTCTACAACCATAGGAAAAATAGTCGAGGGGATTCTTTCTGTACTGAATGAGAGCGGTTATCAGATGCTTTTGGCTGTAACTCAGAATGATCCGAAGAAAGAACTTGAATATCTTGCTGCTTTTAATGAAAAACAGGTGGATGGTGTGATTTTTGCAGCGACAATTCTCACGGCAGAGCATAAACGTATTCTCAGGAAACTGTCAGTTCCGGTGATTCTGGTGGGACAGCAGTGTTCCGGATATTGCTGTGTGTATCATGATGATTATCATGCTACCAGAGATCTCACACGTGCAGTGCTTGCCATGGGAAGGCGAAATCCAGGTTATATTGGTGCGATCATGCAGGATAAGGCAGTTGGTGCAGAGCGTCTCCGTGGTTATGAAGATGCTGTCAGTGAAGCTGGTATACGCAATGGTATGCAGCAGAAAGCAATTTCCTTATTTACTTCCGATTCCGGCTATGAAAAGATGGGAGAACTGCTTGCAAAATATTCGGATCTGGATGCAGTCATCTGTGCAACGGATACCATGGCAGCGGGTGCGATACGTTATCTGAAAGAACACGGAAAGCGGGTGCCGGAGGATATTCTGGTCGCCGGACATGGCGATTCCGAGATCACAAGAGTGATAATACCGCCGATACCGACGGTTCATTTTTCTTATGAGAAGAGTGGTAAGATGGCGGTGGAAATGCTCATGGAAATGATGGAGCAGAGTGAAACAGCGGTGAGGGAAGTAAAGCTTGGCTATCTTCTTGCACACATAAAACAGTAAAAAGAATAAGAGAAATGGGGTGTGTTTTTTGCTGAAAACATGGATTCCGGGAGAGGCTCCCGACAAGGAAGAAATGAAAGAACAACTGGATGTGGCAAAAAAGAAACTGTATGATCTTCAGATGAAAATCAAAGAGCATAAGCTCCCGGTGCTGGTGCTTTTTGAAGGATGGAGTGCTGCCGGAAAGGGCAGTATGATCGGTAAGGTTATCAAGAACATTGATCCGAGATTTTTCAAGGTTGCAACCATGTCAGCACCGTCCGGGGAGGAACTGCGCAGACCATTTCTGTATCGATTTATGTGTCAGATCCCGGAACAGGGCAAATTTACATTTCTGGATTCCGGATGGATGGAGCAGACTACCCAGGAGGTTCTCCATAAGAAACTGGAGGGCGAGGACTATGAGAAGCGGATCGAGAGCATCCGCCGGTTTGAACGCCAGCTTACGGATAACGGATATCTGGTGCTGAAATTCTTTATGCAGATCGATAAAGATGAACAGAAGGCACGTATGGATAAATTGTGTGCAAGTAAGGATACACGTTGGAGAGTGTCGGATTTTGACAAATGGCAGCAGGAACATTATCATAAATGCGAGAAGGTCTATGACCGTTATCTTAAGGATACCAATGCATCAACTTCACCATGGTATATCATAGACGCAAGGGACAAAAAATGGGCGGAACTGCAGGTGATGGATACGCTGGTCAGCAGTATTGAAGTTGCGCTGCAGAACCAGAGTCATTCTGTTCCGATTCTTCAGAATGTTTTTCCGCTGGTGAAGATGCCGAAATTAAAGGATGTTGAGCTTACAGGAAAGACTGTTGATGAGGAAGAATATGACAGGGAACTTAAGAAACTTCAGGACAAATTAAGTGAGCTTCATAATCGCCTGTACAGAGCGAGAATTCCTGTGATCATTACCTATGAAGGCTGGGATGCTGCCGGCAAGGGCGGAAACATCAAGAGAATTACAGGGGCACTTGATCCGAGAGGATATGAGGTGCATCCGATCGCCAGCCCGGAGCCGCATGAGAAAGCCCGCCATTATCTGTGGCGTTTCTGGACAAGGCTTCCAAAGGACGGACATATTGCAATTTTCGACCGCACCTGGTATGGCCGTGTCATGGTAGAACGCCTGGAGGGATTTTGCAGTGAAAATGACTGGAAACGTGCCTATAATGAAATGAATGAATTTG
Organism: uncultured Blautia sp.; assembly: GCA_934402155.1. GTDB lineage: Bacteria > Bacillota > Clostridia > Lachnospirales > Lachnospiraceae > Blautia_A. The sequence continues at coordinate 3,465 of CAKRTP010000027.1, forward strand.
AGAAAGAACTGTCAGACTGGGGTGCGGTGATCATTAAATTCTGGGTTCAGATCGACAAAGATACACAGCTTGAGAGATTTAATGACCGTCAGAATAATCCGGAGAAGCAGTGGAAGATTACAGATGAAGACTGGAGAAATCGTGAGAAGTGGGATCAGTATGAGGAGGCAGTCAATGAAATGCTCAAAAAGACAAGCACCTCCTATGCACCGTGGCATATCCTGGAATCTGTAGACAAAAAATATGCGCGTATCAAAGCACTTAAAATTGTGATCAAAGAATTAGAAAAGGCCCTGAAATAAGGGCCTTTTTTATGGCTCCATAAATTTCTTCAGTTCATCCATAAAGGTACTAACATCCTTAAATTCACGATACACCGATGCAAAGCGTACATACGCAACGGCATCAAGATCTTTGAGATGCTCCATAACGATCTCCCCGATGCGGGTGCTGGAAATCTCTTTGTCGGCATTTTCGAAAATAGATCCTTCAATCGAGTCGATCATGGTCTCGATCTTTTCGATTGGGATGGGACGCTTATAGCATGCACGAAGAACACCGTCCTGAATTTTGGAGCGGTGATAGGACTCTCTGGTCTGATCTTTCTTGATGACACTTAAAGGGATGGTCTCAACCTTCTCATAAGTGGTAAATCTCTTACCGCAGGATTCACACATTCTTCTTCTGCGGATCGCATTAGTATCTTCTACAGGTCTGGAATCAACGACCTTGGTATTATCCTGATTACAAAATGGGCATCTCACGTGTTATTCCTCTTTTCCCTTTTATGGATTAATTATACTGTATTTTTTTAGGTGATGTCAATAAAAGACAGTACATATTTCCTCCGATTTCTGCATATATTTTTGGAAAAACGGTGTATTTATGCGTCTGTGTGAATTGAAACAGAAAGAAATCATAAATATCTGCACCTGCAGGAGTTTTGGCTGTCCGATCGATCTGGAATTTGATGAAAAAAGCGGGAAGATTACCGCTCTGATCGTGCCGGGTCCCGGAAGATTCTGCTGTTTCTGGGGAAGGGACAGTGAGTATGTGATTCCCTGGAACAATGTGTGTCAGATAGGCGAAGATATTATCCTGGTAGATATCAAGGAAGAAAAAACTTTTCGAAAAGACCGCCTTTTATAAAAATGTCAAGGACTTATATTTTTTATATTTTGTGCAAAAAAGTATATTTCATATCCTCCCTGAGAATCATTTTTAGTACCTAGTGAAATAAGGAGGATATTTCTATGGCACTAAATAAAGTTGAGATCTGCGGGGTAAATACAGCCAGTCTTCCGATTCTTGCACCTGAGGAAAAGGAAGAACTTTTTGAAAGAATAAAAGCAGGCGATAAAGAGGCAAGAGAGCGTTACATTAAAGGAAATTTAAGACTTGTTTTAAGCGTGATCAAACGTTTCCAGAACAGCAGTGAAAATGCAGATGACCTTTTTCAGATCGGATGCATCGGACTTATGAAGGCCATCGATAATTTTGATACGACTTTGATGGTCAGGTTTTCTACTTATGCAGTGCCAATGATAATCGGAGAAATAAGGAGGTATCTCCGGGACAACAGCAGCATTCGTGTCAGCCGTTCTCTGAGAGATATTGCATACAAGGCAATCTATGCAAAAGAAAGCTATACAAAAAAGAATCTCAGGGAGCCTACGATCACGGAGATAGCAGAGGAGATTGGAATAGAAAAAGAAATGATAGTATATGCGCTTGATGCGATACAGAATCCGGTCAGCCTTTTTGAACCGGTGTATTCGGAAGGCGGAGATACTCTGTATGTGATGGATCAGATCAGTGACAAGAAAAATAAAGAGGACTACTGGCTGGAAAATCTTTCTCTTCGGGAAGCAATGAACCGCCTGGGTGAAAGAGAAAAGCATATTATAGATATGAGGTTTTATGAGGGAAAAACACAGATGGAAGTAGCTGAAGAAATCGGAATATCTCAGGCGCAGGTCAGCCGTCTGGAAAAGACAGCATTGCGGAATATGAGAAATTATCTTCGGTCGTAGCCGCACATACATGTGATATGAAAAGAAACGCTCCGGTATGAAACCGGAGCGTTTCTGTGATCAGTATATAACTGAGGAGGAAATCAATCAGACAATACCCTGAGCGATCATTGCATCTACAACTTTTTCGAAACCTGCAATATTGGCACCGACAACAAAGTTGTCTTTGAGGTCATAGCGTTTTGCAGCGTCATCAATCTTAGAGTAGATATCTTTCATGATCTGATGAAGTTTTGCATCAACTTCGTCAGATGTCCAGGAAAGTCTCTGAGAGTTCTGGCTCATTTCCAGTGCAGAAGTAGCAACACCACCGGCGTTGGATGCTTTTCCAGGAAGGAAGAGAACGCCGTTTGCCATAGCGTATTCTGTAGCTTCTCTTGTAGTAGGCATGTTGGCACCTTCTACGATATATTTGCAGCCGTTTTCGATCAGAGTCTTAACGCCGTCAACATCAAGTTCGTTCTGAGTTGCGCATGGAAGGTAAACATCACATTTGATGTTCCAGATTCCAACACCTTCTGTGTAGGTAGCACTTTCTACACGGTCAGCATATTCCTTGATACGTCCACGTTTTACTTCTTTGATGTCTTTGACAACGTCGAGGTTGATTCCGTTTGGATCATATACATATCCGTTGGAGTCACACAGAGCAACAACTTTGGCACCAAGCTGAGTAGCTTTCTGGATTGCGTAGATTGCAACGTTTCCGGAACCTGTAACAACGACTGTCTTTCCGTCGAGGGAATCGTTGTGAGCCTGCATCAGCTCGTTAAGGATATATACAACACCGTATCCTGTTGCTTCTGTACGGATGAGGGATCCACCGTAGGTAAGTCCCTTACCTGTCAGAACGCCTTCGTAGAGATCACGAACGCGTTTGTACTGTCCGAACAGATAACCGATCTCACGTCCACCTACACCGATATCACCGGCAGGTACATCTGTGTCAGCTCCGATATATTTGGAGAGCTCTGTCATAAAGCTCTGGCAGAATGCCATAACTTCTCTGTCAGATTTGCCCTTTGGATCGAAGTTGGAACCACCTTTGCCGCCACCGATCGGAAGACCAGTAAGGGAGTTTTTGAATACCTGTTCGAAACCAAGGAATTTCAGGATGCTCTGATTTACTGTCGGATGGAAACGGAGACCGCCCTTGTAAGGTCCAATTGCGCTGTTGAACTGTACACGATATCCTTTGTTGATCTGTACTTTGCCGTTATCATCTACCCACGGAACACGGAAAGAAATGATTCTCTCTGGTTCTACCAGACGTTCCAGAATGGAAAGGCTGCGGTATTTCTCTTCGTTACGATCGATAACAACCTTCAGGGAATCCAGAACTTCTTTTACTGCCTGGTGAAACTCCGGTTCGCCAGGATTCTGTGCAACGACTCTTTCGTAAACTTCTTCTGTGTAAGACATGTTGATTTTCCTCCTCGTTTGTTTGCGTATAAATTACGTCTTTGGTGGGCTAACAAATGCCCATACACTATTATACACGAAAGTGGTAAAGTTGGAAAGAAAAATATTAATTTTTTTTATATCTTAGTAAATTTGCATGAATAATAGAGAAAAAATGGTAATTGTTCACAGGTAATATTCCGCGAGGTGTCTTGCCATGAACAGAGTGAGCAGTAACGAAAAGTGAAATTTTTACATCTTGCGAAAATGGCCTGAATGTGAGATTATAGTAAAAACCATATGAATTTTCTGAGAGGAGTGAAAAAATGAGAACATTTGACAAATCAGCAAAACTCGACAATGTACTGTATGACGTAAGAGGACCGGTGGTTGACGAGGCGGCAAAAATGGAGGAAGAGGGCAAGGAAATTCTGAAATTAAATATCGGAAATCCATATCCTTTTGGTTTCTCAGCTCCTCAGGAAGTGATTCTGGATATGCTGAGTAATATCCGCACTTCACAGGGGTATTCTGATTCCAAGGGCATATTTTCTGCACGTAAAGCTATCATGCAGTATGCGCAGCTTCGCGGTATTCCGAATGTGTCCATGAATGATATCTATACAGGAAACGGTGTCAGTGAGCTGATCAATCTGTGTATGCAGGCACTTCTGGATAATGGGGATGAAATTCTGATCCCGGCACCGGATTACCCGCTTTGGACGGCTACAGCAACTCTTGCAGGCGGCAAAGTTGTACATTATATCTGTGATGAGCAGTCTGACTGGTATCCGGATATTGAGGATATCAGAAGCAAGATCACAGACAGGACCAAGGCAATTGTTATCATCAATCCGAATAATCCGACAGGAGCTGTTTATCCGAAAGAAGTTCTGGAAGAGATCGCACAGATCGCCAGAGAGAAAGAACTGATCATTTTTTCTGATGAGATTTATGACCGTCTTGTTATGGATGGCTATAAGCATACTTCTATTGCATCTCTTGCGCCAGATGTGTTCTGCGTGACCTTTTCCGGTCTTTCCAAGTCTCATATGATTGCAGGATTCCGTATCGGATGGATGATCTTAAGTGGTGCAAAAGACCGTGCAAAGGGATATATCGAAGGAATCAAAATGCTTTCTTCCATGCGGCTCTGTTCAAATGTGCCGGCACAGGCAATCGTACAGACTGCACTTGGCGGTTATCAGAGTGTAGCAGAATATGTGAAACCGGGCGGCAGGGTTTATGAGCAGAGAGAGTGTATCTATAATGCACTGAAAGATATTCCGGGAATCAGTGTTGTAAAGCCACATGCGGCATTCTATATTTTTCCGAAACTGGATACGGAGAAATTTAATATTACGGATGATGAACAGTTTGCACTGGATTTCCTTCATGAAAAACAGGTGCTTCTTGTGCCTGGAAAGGGATTTAACTGGGGGCAGCCGGATCATTTCCGTGTGGTTTATCTGCCGAACATACGGCAGCTTGAGACAGCTTCACAGAAGCTTCGTGAATTTCTGAGCACGTATCGTCAGGGAAAATAGGTCTGACATTTTAGGATAGACCAAAATACGTTTTAATGGTATACTATACTTAATGTGTTGTAAAATTGCAGCAGCAGTTAAGGGAGGGAGCATGATCGGGAAAAACGAAAGGACTTGAAAGGAGATCATATATGGCAGGATTTAATATGAAGGTAACACCGGAGATCGAACAGCTTACACAGGTGTGCAAGGATCATACTACGATGGATCTTTCTTTATACGGCAAGTATGATGTGAAGCGTGGACTGCGTGATATCAATGGTAAGGGAGTTCTTGCAGGCCTGACTCAGGTGTCAAACGTGCAGGCAGTTAAGGTTGTCGACGGTAAGGAAGTTCCCTGTGCAGGCAGTCTTTATTACAGAGGGTACAATATCAAGGATCTTACAGCTGGTTTTGTAAACGATAATCGTTTTGGATTCGAAGAAACAACCTATCTTCTTCTCTTCGGTTCGCTGCCGAAGGAAGAACAGCTTGAGGAGTTCAGAGAACTTCTGGCAAATCAGAGGTCTCTGCCGAGAAATTTTGTCAGAGACGTTATCATGAAGGCACCGGGACGTGACATTATGAATGCTCTGGCGAGAAGCGTTCTGACTCTGTACTCTTATGATAACAATCCGGATGATATTTCACTTCCAAATGTACTCAGGCAGTGTCTGAATCTGATCAGTATATTTCCTCTGCTGTCAGTGTATGGCTATCAGGCGTATAATCATTATGTAAGAGGCAAGAGTCTCTATATTCACAATCCGAAGAAGGAACTGTCAACGGCAGAGAATATCCTTCGGATGCTGCGCCCGGACAAGAAGTATACAGACCTTGAGGCAAAGATCCTGGATCTTGCCCTGATCCTTCATATGGAGCATGGCGGTGGTAACAACTCTACGTTTACCACACATGTAGTATCTTCTTCAGGAACCGATACATATTCAGCAATTGCTGCTGCGCTGGGCTCTCTCAAGGGACCGAAGCACGGAGGTGCCAACATCAAAGTAATCCAGATGTTCCAGGACATGAAGAAAGAAGTCAGGGACTGGGAAGATGAGGATGAAGTAAGAACATATCTCAAACGTCTTCTCCACAAAGAAGCATTTGACAAGAGAGGCCTGATCTATGGTATGGGACATGCAATCTATTCTGTGTCTGATCCGAGAGCGGAGGTTCTCAGAGGCTTTGTAGAAAGTCTTGCCAAAGAAAAGGGACGTATGAAGGATTACCGACTGTATTCCATGGTAGAATGGATGGCTCCGCAGGTTATCGCAGAAGAACGCCGCATCTACAAAGGTGTCAGTGCCAATGTGGACTTTTACAGCGGCTTTGTTTACAGTATGCTGGATCTTCCGCTGGAACTGTATACACCGATGTTTGCAGTAGCCCGTATCGTGGGATGGAGTGCACATCGTATGGAGGAGCTGATCAACACGGACAAGATCATCCGTCCTGCATACAAGAATGTACTTCCGGCAGCACAGTATGTGCCGCTTAAAGAAAGATAAGACAGGAGATTTGAAATGTTTCGGTGTTTTTTTCCGGATGAATATGTGGAATCCACATATGTGATCGATTTTGACAGACTGTACCAGGAAGGATACAGAGGTCTGATCTTTGACATTGACAACACACTTGTGCCGCATGGAGCGCCGGCAGATGCACGCGCGGTCGCTCTGTTCAGACATCTTAAGAACCTGGGATTTGGATGCTGTCTTTTGTCAAATAACCAGAAGAAGCGTGTTTCTTCCTTTAACGATGCGGTTGGAGTGAATTATATCGAGAATGCACACAAGCCTTCCGTGCGAAATTACAACAGGGCAATGGAGATTCTGGGTACAGATACCGGAAATACCATTTTTATCGGAGATCAGCTTTTTACAGATGTTTACGGGGCCAAACGGGCCGGTATCCGCAACATTCTGGTGAAGCCGATCAATCCAAAAGAAGAAATCCAGATCGTACTTAAACGCTATCTGGAAAAAATAGTATTACACTTTTATAAGAAAGAGGAGGGGATTTCATGAACCATGTGGTGATCATCGGGTTTATGGGTTCAGGTAAAACAAGAGTAGGAAAACAACTGTCCAAGGATCTGGGATTATCATTTGTTGATCTGGAAAGACTTATCACAAGGAAGATGAATATGTCTGCCAGAGAGATTTTTCAGCGGTTTGGTGAGCCGTATTATCGTGCACTGGAGACAGTTGCGCTCAAACAGTTTATTCAGGACAGTGAGCGCAGAGTGATCTCATTGGGAGCAGGACTTCCGCTGCAGGAACAGAATGAGAAATATCTGAAAGAAGTTGGTACGATCGTTTATCTCAAAGGTTCACTGGCAACTCTTAAGAAACGTCTGGAAGGTTCCAGCAAGGATCCGATGCTGGATGGAGATGACCGCGATGAGAAGATCAAGAAGCTTCTGAAGCAGAGAGATCCGGTTTATGAGAAGTTTGCAGATATTACAGTTGTCACCGGAGAGAAGCCGTTTGAAGAACTTATTAAGGAAATTGAAGAGAAATTAGCTGTACAGTAAAAAAAGTAGTTGAAAAATCTTCATGTGTATTATAAAATAATTAGCAGTGACAACATAAGAAGGAGGATATTAAAATGATTTCAGCAGGTGATTTCAAAAATGGTATCACACTTGAGATTGAAGGAAATGTATGTCAGATCGTTGAGTTCCAGCATGTAAAACCTGGAAAGGGCGCTGCATTCGTAAGAACCAAATATAAAAATATCATCACAGGAGCAGTACTGGAAAGATCTTTCCGTCCTACTGAGAAATTCCCGCAGGCACGTATCGACCGTGTAGATATGAGCTACCTGTACAATGACGGAGATCTTTACAACTTCATGAATGTTGAGACTTATGATCAGGTTGCACTGACAAAAGATCAGGTAGGAGATTCTCTTAAATTCGTCAAAGAAAATGAAGTAGTTAAGATCTGTTCCTGGAACGGTAATGTATATGCAATCGAGCCGCCACTGTTCGTAGAACTTGAGGTTATTGATACTGAGCCGGGATTTGCCGGAAATACAGCACAGGGTGCTACAAAACCTGCAACTGTTGAGACAGGTGCACAGGTAATGGTTCCGCTGTTCGTAAACCAGGGAGACAAACTCAAAATCGATACAAGAACAGGTGAATATCTGTCTCGTGTATAATTGATAGAAAATGATACCACCGGAGTGATTCGGTGGTATTTTTCACTTTATAGGAAATTACTCCGTAATGTTCCAATAAAGTAAAAAACGCTCCGCGAGGATGCGTCCAGATATATCAGGTAAATCAGAGGAGAAAAAATGGAATACAGAACATTAGGAAAAACAGGATTAAAGATATCACGTATGGGATTTGGAGGAATTCCGATCCAGAAGATCGATGAGGAAGGAACAAAGAAACTGCTCCATGAAATGGCAGACAAAGGGATTAATTATATTGATTCTGCGAGAGGATATACTGTCAGTGAGCAGTATATTGGTTATGGATTGGAAGGGATCCGTGACAAGTTTGTGCTTGCGACAAAATCCATGTCCAGAACCAGGGAAGCAATGGCAGCAGACATAGAGACAAGCCTTGGAAATTTCCGCACAGACTACATTGATCTTTACCAGATACACAACCCAAGCATGGAACAGCTCGATCAGGTGATCGGAGAAGGTGGTGCACTGGAGGCACTTATGGAAGCGAAAGCAGCCGGTAAGATCGGACATATCGGACTGACAGCACATTCTACAGAGGTTTTTGCCCGTGCACTGGAACTTGACTGGGTGGAAACTATTATGTTCCCGTACAATATCGTCGAGCAGCAGGGAGCAGAACTGATCCGTAAATGTGCAGAGAAAAATATCGGCTTCATTGATATGAAACCACTGGCGGGCGGTGCAATCGAGGATGCAGCCCTGGCACTTCGTTATGTCTGTTCCAATCCTGATGTGACTGTTGTGATCCCGGGAATGGCAGAAGTGCGCGAACTGGAACAGAACCTTGCCGCATGTTCCAACACAGAACCACTGACCGATGAAGAATTAACAGCAATGGACAAAGTCCGTGAACAGCTTGGTACAGATTTCTGCCGCAGATGTAATTATTGTGCACCATGTACTGTTGGAATCAATATTCCAAGTGTTTTTCTGTTTGCCGGCTATCTGCAGAGATACGATCTCGCAGACTGGGCGAAAGACCGTTACAGCACTCTGAAAGTAAAAGCTTCCGCCTGTATCGGCTGCGGCAAATGTGAGCCAAGATGTCCGTACCACCTGCCGATCCGCGAGAAACTCAAAAAGTGTGCTAGGGATATGGGAGAATAAGGGAAACAGATAAACACCTGTGAATCGTTATGCGATTTTTCCTATATTTTACATAAGTATGCCATGAATTTGACTTTTATACTTTATAGTATACGGGACGATGTCAAAAGAAAAATTTGTGGAGGCTACGAAACGATGAAACAGGAAGTCTATATGAACAGGGAATTATCCTGGCTGAAATTTAATGAAAGAGTACTGGAAGAGGCAGAAAACGAGCAGGTTCCACTTGCGGAGCGCCTTTCTTTTGAAGCGATTTATCAGAGCAATCTGGACGAGTTTTTTATGGTGAGGGTAGGTTCCCTGCTGGATCAGATGATCTTGTCCGGAGATGTGCGTGAGAATAAAACCAATATGACCCCGAAGGAACAGATTTATCAGATTCTTAAAGTTGTCCGTAAACTGAATCAGCGCAAGGATGCAGCTTATGAGACTTTGATGGATAAGCTGGAAGAAATCGGTATCAGTATGGTGGATTTTCACCGTCTCAGCATAGAAGAGAGTGCGTATCTGGAAGTGTTCTTTGATTCGGAGGTTCTGCCTCTTCTTTCACCTACAATTGTAGGAAAACGCCAGCCGTTTCCTTTCCTGAAAAACAGGGAAATTTATGCGGTCTGTGTTTTGCAGACAAAGAGTGGAAAGGAGAAACTTGGAATTGTTCCGTGTAGTAAAGATGTCTTTCCGGAACTTGTGGAGCTCCCGAACAGAAACCGTTTCATGCTGGCAGAGGAACTGATCCTTCATTTTCTTCCGAAAGTATTTTCCGGCTATAAGATCCTGTCCAAATCTCTGATGAGGATCACACGAAATGCTGATATCGACGCTGATGCGCTTTATGATGAGGATCTGGACTACCGTGAGTTTATGGTGGAACTGATCAAAAAAAGAAAGAAACTGGCACCTCTTCGTCTGGAATTATCCCGAGATATGGATGATACGATCGTAAAAACACTGTGTAATTATCTGGATATTGATACCAGACAGGTCTTCAGGAGTTTTGCACCTCTGGATCTGTCTTTCGTGTTCCAGCTTCAGGATCGTCTTCGCACCAGACCTGAATTGTTTTTTGAAAAAAGGATTCCGCAGCCGTCGCCGGAGTTTGATCTGGATAAACCAATTCTGCCTCAGATCAGAGAAAAGGACAAGCTGCTTTCTTATCCATTTGAGAGCATGAAGCCATTCCTTCGTATGCTTCATGAAGCGGCAAGTGATAAATCCGTTATCGCGATCAAGATGACTCTGTATCGCCTGTCTCGTCAGAGCAAAGTTGTGGAGGCACTGATCGAGGCGGCTGAGAACGGAAAAGAAGTTTTTGTCATGATCGAACTGAAGGCTCGTTTTGACGAAGAAAACAATATTGAGTGGTCCAGAAGGCTGGAGGAGGCAGGGTGCCGTGTAGTTTATGGACTGGATGGCTATAAAGTGCATTCCAAACTGTGTCTGATCACACGGAAGACAGATGCCGGAATAGAATATTATACTCAGATTGGAACGGGAAATTACAATGAGAAGACCAGCCGGCTTTACACAGACCTTTCCTATATGACATCCCGCGTAGAGATCGGTCTGGAGGCAGCTGATGTGTTCCAGGCACTTGACAAGGGTGAGACCGTAAAAGAGACCAGACATCTCCTCGTGGCACCGAACTGCCTGCAGAACAAAGTGCTCACAATGATCGAAGAAGAGATCCACCGTGCAAAGGCAGGAGAAGAAGCCTATATCGGACTCAAAATGAACTCTCTCACAGACAAAAAGATCATTGACAAACTGATCTGTGCATCGGAGGCAGGTGTAAAAATTGACATGGTGATCCGTGGAATCAACTGTCTGATTCCGCAGGTTCCAGGAAAAACAGACAACATCCATGTGATCAGTATTGTAGGACGTTTCCTTGAACATTCCAGAATCTATATTTTCGGCTGCGGAGAGCGTAAGAAGCTTTATATCGCGTCAGCAGATTTTATGACAAGAAATACTGTCCGCCGTGTTGAGGTTGCGACTCCGATTTATGATCCTGAGATCGCACAGCGTCTGGAAGAAATGTTTATTACAATGCTCAGTGATAATCAGAAGGCAAGAGAGGAAGATGGAGAAGGAAATTACCATCTTGTATACAGACAGGAGGATACGCCCCTGAATTCACAGGAATTTTTTTATGAGGCTGCGTACAACAATGCTTTATAATGAAAAATGACCAAAAATTGACATTTGTAAAATTGTTATATAAAAAACCGCCAGTATAAAGGCGGTTTTTTGTGCTTTTTTTTGACTTGTTATAACAAAAACGAATGTGGTATAATAATCGGCAGTTGAGTTTTTAGGAGGCGAAAAAAGTGAAATATCTAAGACAGTTTGGAATCATCCTTGCTGTGACCTGCGCGGGGGAGATCATGAAATATTTTATCCCGCTTTCAATACCAGGCAGTATTTATGGACTGATTCTGATGTTTGTGCTCTTGCTGACAAAAGTGATCAAGGTAGCGCATGTAAAAGAAACAGGTGAATTTCTGATTGAGATCATGCCGCTCATGTTTATTCCGGCAGGTGTCGGACTTATCACTTCATGGAGTCAGTTACAGTCTTTCCTGGTGCCGCTTTTGGTGATCACAGTTGTATCAACATTTGTAGTTATGATCGTCACAGGAAAGGTTACAGATTTTTTGATTTCCAGAAAAGAGGGGAAGAAGTAAGATGGACAATTTAATTATGAGTTCGGCAACCGTAGGAATTGTGCTAAGCCTTCTGGCATATGAGATTGGACTTGCAGCACAGCGTAAGTGGAAGCTGGCAATATTGAATCCGCTGCTGATCTCGATTATTCTGGTTATAGTGTTTCTGCTGGTGTTTCATGTAGATTATGAGAGCTACAATATAAGCGCAAAATATTTAAGTTATCTTCTGACACCGGCGACCGTATGCCTGGCAATTCCGCTTTACCTGCAGCTTGAACTTCTGAAGAAAAACATTTTTGCAATTCTGGGAGGTGTTTTTTCAGGAGTGCTTGCAAGTCTTGGTTCTGTACTTGCCATGTCTGTGCTGTTTGGTTTGAATCATGAGGAATATGTGACTATGCTTCCGAAATCCATTACCACGGCGATCGGTATGGGTATTTCCGAGGAACTTGGAGGGTATGTGACGATTTCTGTGGCAGTGATCATTATCACAGGAGTTCTTGGAAACATGTCAGCAGAATATATCTGTAAACTGGTACGCATCAAGAGCCCGATCTCCCGAGGTCTTGCGATCGGCACTGCATCTCATGCAGTAGGTACTGCAAGGGCAATGGAGCTTGGAGAAGTAGAAGGGGCAATGAGCAGTCTTGCGATCGTTGTATGTGGTCTGTGCACTGTAATCGGAGCTTCGATCTTTTCCTATCTCTGGTAAAATAAAAAGTAAAAAAAGAAACCGTGGAATCCAGTTAAAAAGGATTCTGCGGTTTCTTTTTTGTTGTTTTGAAATGATTGCTGAAATTCTTATTCAGCCATTTTTTTCTGAACCAGCTCAAACTCATCTGTGATCTCTGTGGATGGAGCTTTGGTAATAAGACTTACTACAATGATCATCGCACTGGAAATCAGGAATGCCGGAAGGAGTTCATAGAAGTTCAGGAAGGAAACGTTTGGACGTACCAGATATTTCCATACGAAGACCATAATACCGCCGGAAACCATTCCTGCGAGAGCTCCCTGCCAGTTGGTACGCTTCCAGAACAGTGCAAAGAGCACGACCGGACCGAATACAGCACCGAAACCTGCCCATGCAAAAGATACGATGTTGAATACAGAGCTGTCCGGGTTGCGGGCAATGATAACGGCGATAACAGCGATCGCAAGCAGAGTAACACGGTCAGTGAGCATGGTTTCCTGTTTCTTTTTATTCTTCAGGAATGTGCCGAAAAGGTCGGAAGAAACAGCAGAAGAAGCAGCTAGAAGCTGTGAATCTGCGGTGGACATCGTAGATGCCAGGATTCCTGCCAGGATCGTACCGCCGAGCAGTGCCGGAAGTACACCGTGTGTGCTTAAGAGGTCTGCAATCTTGACGATAATAGTTTCTGAGTTAGATCCATGAAGCATTTCCAGTTCGCCGGCTTCTGTCATCCCGAGGCCAATTACACCGATCAGAACAGCGACAGCAAGGGAGATCACAACCCAGGTAGTAGCCACTCTTCTGGATAAGGAAAGTTTCTTCTCATCTTCGATCGCCATGAAACGAAGAAGGATGTGAGGCATTCCGAAATAACCAAGTCCCCATGCCAGCATGGAAACGATGTTGATGAGCGGATAAGCTGCTTCTGTTCCTGTTTCCGGGTTGTAAGTGGTCATCATGGTAAGATATCCGGGCAGTGATTTTGCATGGCTGATGACTGCGTCAGGACCGCCCGCTACAGATACACCGAAACAGAAGACGATGATCAGAGCAACTGACATGATAATACTCTGAATAAAATCAGTAGTTGAGGCTGCAAGAAATCCGCCAAGAGTAGTATAGGCAACAATGATTATTGCACTGATGATCATTGCAGTCAGATAATTTACTCCGAATAAACTTGCAAACAGTTTTCCGCAGGCGGCAAAGCCGGAGGCTGTGTACGGGATAAAAAAGATTACAATAAAAATAGCTCCGATCGACTGCAGGATTCTGCGGTCATCTCTGAAACGATTGCTGAAAAAGGACGGTAAAGTGATAGAGTTTCCTGCCACATGTGTATAGAGGCGAATCCTTTTTGCTACGATTTTCCAGTTAAGATATGTACCGATCGCGAGTCCGATCGCGGTCCAGCCTGCGTCTGCAATACCTGAAAGATATGCAAGACCAGGAAGTCCCATGAGAAGCCAGCTGCTCATATCTGAAGCTTCTGCACTCATTGCCGTTACCAGAGGTCCAAGTTTACGACCGCCCAGATAAAAATCTGAAGTATCATTGTTTTTCTTGGAACACAGATATCCGACAAAGAGCATTGCACCAAGATAGACAATGATTGCAATCATGATACAGATGTGTGCTGTTGTCATAAAATCCTCTCCCTTCTGAATACGGGATGCATAAGTATGCATCCACTGATATGCACATACATACAATATTATTAGAAAAACTTTTAAAAGTAAAGAAGTTTTTCAGTATTAAAAATTACGTTTTTTGGAAAAAAACAATAATCGAAAAAAATGCCGAAAATACTGTAAAGATAAGGGAAAAAGTAAAACAAAACGACGAAGGTTTGTCGAATTCTTCAAGAAATTGTCTGACGAATTTTGTTGACGTATGTGAGCATTCTTCATAAAATAAGGATGAAACCTATAGTATTGCACAAACGGAGGATGGAAAATTGGAAGAAAAGACAGAAGTTGCAATTGTAAATTACATCGAAAAAATGATGATGGAAAGGAGAGGAAAGATAGTTGAATCTGACGAGTATCTCAGGCAGGATATCGATGATCTCAGAGAACTGGAAGAAAGATATATCAGTATGAAACTTCCCTATATGCTTCGAAGGGTGATCGATGATTATATTGCCTGCATGGAATCAAAGAGTGAAAGATATGCGGATCTTTCTTATATCAGAGGAATGGGAGATGCAATTTCGCTCCTCACAAGTATTGGTGTCCTGAACAGCCAGGAAACGCTGAGCATGAATTCAAAATAATTAATAAAATATATCGTTTATGCAATAAAAGAGCATATTTAGTTCAAAAAGGGCATAGCCGGAGAAATCCGGTGACGCAAAACTATAGGGTCTAAGCAAATAAACAAATGTATGACAGCCAGTTGCAGCTATAAGAGCTTTTGAGATTCAAAAGATAAAAAATCATTATATAATAAACGACAATCAGAAAAAATTATAGTTGTTCAGGAAAAGAAACAGTTATAGAGGTTAATTATAATTATACATAGGTAAAGGGCTCACAGATAATCAGGTAAATTGATTATCTGTGAGCCCTTTAAGCTGTTCCATAAGTGGACCTGAGGGGAATCGAACCCC
>CAKRTP010000028.1 GCA_934402155.1 uncultured Blautia sp.
GCAGCTCTTGCTTCTGAACCAAATTTAATTTCTTTTGCCATGATAACTGTCCTCCTGAAATAATGTCAATTAAAAAAATATTATTCAACGATTGCAAGAATGTCATTCTGTTTTACGATAATGTATTCTTCGCCGTCAAGCTTTACTTCTGTTCCTGCATATTTGGAATAGATAACTTTGTTTCCTACTTCAACTTCCATTTTTACTTCTTTACCATCTACAACTCCACCAGGACCTACAGCGATAACCTCTGCCTGCTGTGGTTTTTCCTGTGCCTGACCCGGAAGTACGATACCGGATTTTGTTGTTTCTTCTGCTTCTAACTGTTTTAATACAACTCTGTCACCTAAAGGTACTAATTTCATGATCTATTTTCCTCCTTTATTATTGCCTTTTCCGTAACTGTTCAGTACCCTCATGGGATATTACCTGCTGAATAGTTACCTTTTAATTACTAGCACTCATATCATCTGAGTGCTAATCACTGTCCTTATATTATTTAATTATGTTATTTTCTGCAACTCTTTTTATGGATGTTAATTGCAGTATTTTTTGATATTATCTTGTTTTTTCTTTTATTTTCTTTAATTATCTTATTTTACTGTTTTTCAGTATTTTTTTAATATATTCCACATTGCATCTGAGTGCATCCTTACGGAGCATTTTTCTCATTATAAAAAGCTCTTTCCCACCAGGCATATAACCCGATGAAAAAGAGCTCCTTGATGATTTAAGTATCCGATCAGTCTCTGATCACGCTTTTTTGTTTCTCTGTGCTTTGATTTCTTCCAGCTCATCAAAAATAACTTCATTAAGAACTTTGATATAAGTTCCCTTCATACCGGATGAACGGGATTCAATAACTCCTGCACTCTCAAATTTACGCAGGGCATTTACAATGACAGATCTGGTGATACCTACACGGTCTGCAATCTTACTTGCAACCAGAATTCCCTCTTCTCCATCCAGTTCATCAAAAATATGAATGATTGCCTCCAGTTCTGAGAATGACAGTGTATTAAAGGCAGATTTGACAACCTGCTGTTTGCGATCCTCTTCTGCATTCTCTTCATGCACTGCGCGCATCATTTCCAGTCCTACTACTGTAGTTCCATACTCACTGACAATGATATCCTCAATATCATATGGCTTATTGTCACGATACATAAAAACAGTTCCCAGACGTTCTCCTGCAATATCGATCGGATTGATGATACCCTGGCAGCTGCTGTCAACATGTTCAAAACCTAAAGTCTGAAGATTCACATTTTCTTTGGTTGATAAAACTCCCAAAAAACGCTCATTCAGCAATTCATCTACATGTCCGCCAACGTTATCTTCAATCAGTTCAGTTATTTCCTTAACGCCCGGGCACAAACTGATTCCCAGAACTTTCCCCTTCTTACTCAGTACCAGTATATTGGAACTTAATGTCTCCATTAAAACCTGACAGATATCGTTAAATACTACCTTACTGGAACTACTGTTGTGCAGAAGTTTATTGATTTTTCTTGTTTTATCCAACAACTGAACGCTCATCTTGGCCTCCTTCAATGATTTTTTCGATGTGACCATCTTTATAACATAATAGTACACGCTTTATCACGAAAAAGCAAGATATTTTTATATTTTTTTCGTTTTTATCTGCATTTTCAGAAAATTCATAACTGTTCAATTATCACAGTTATCATTTCCCTGCATTCAGTCTTCTTCTTTTTCTCTTTGTTCTACATAGCCACAGGTTTCCTGACTGCAGACAAGCTTATTACCTTTCTCAACCATATAGCTTCCGCAGACAGGACACTTCCTGTCAGACGGTTTCTGCCAGGACATAAAATCACATTCCGGATTATCGATACATCCGTAATATTTACGTCCCTTCTGAGTTTTCTTGAGGACGATATCCTTACCGCATTTCGGGCAGGCAACACCAATCTTTTCATAATAAGGCTTGGTGTTTCTGCACTCCGGAAATCCCGGACAGGCAAGAAATCTTCCGTGAGGTCCGTACTTGATGACCATGTTTCTGCCGCAGACATCACAGACTTCCTCTGTGACTTCATCCTGGATATCGACTTTTTCCAGTTCTTTCTCCGCTGCATCTACGTCTTTCTTGAGGTCAGGGTAGAAGTTTCTGACAACTGTCTTCCACTGGACAGTACCAGCCTCTACGCAGTCCAGAAGCCCTTCCATCATCGCCGTAAAGCGCACATCTACAATACTTGGAAACGCCTGTTTCATAATGTTGTTGACAACTTCTCCGAGTTCTGTCACATAAAGATTCTTCTGCTCCTTTGAAACATAACGTCTGCTGATGATCGTTGTGATCGTAGGTGCATAAGTACTTGGTCGTCCAATCCCCTGCTCTTCCAGAGCCTTGACAAGAGATGCCTCCGTATAATGTGCCGGCGGCTGTGTAAAGTGCTGTTCCGGTTTCAGTTCCTCCAGAGTAAGTTTCATGCCTTTTTCCAGCGACTGGCTTAAGACGTTTCCCTTCTGATTATCTTCTTCCTGTGTATAGACAGATAAGAAACCATCAAAAATCACCTTGGATGCAGCTACTGTGAAGTTATATTCTCCGGCACTGATCTTTACGGAAGTCGTTTCGTATCTGGCAGCTGACATTCTGCTGGCAGTAAAACGTTTCCAGATCAGCTGATACAAACGGAACTGGTCTCTGGAAAGTGATTCCTTGATCGCAGCCGGAAGTCTTGTGATGTCTGTCGGACGGATTGCCTCATGTGCATCCTGGATCTTCTGCTCTTTTTTGACAGATTTTTCTATTTTGGACACATAATCCTCTCCGTACTGCTGACCGATATATTCTCTTGCAGCTTCATCTGCCTCATGGGAAATTCGGGTGGAATCTGTACGCAGATAAGTGATAATACCTACTGTACCATTTCCCTTGATGTCAACACCTTCATATAACTGCTGTGCCAGACGCATCGTCTTCTGTGTTGAAAAATTAAGCGTCTTGGAAGCCTCCTGCTGCAACGTACTGGTAGTAAACGGAAGCGGAGCATTTTTGATACGTTCACCTTTTTTGACCTCTGTGATCTCATACTCTGCATTTTCCAGTTTCGCAAGAAGCTCATCCATTTCTTTCTTATTATGAATCGGCATTTTTTTGTCTGTTCCGTGAAATTTTGCTTTAAGAAGCTTCTTTTCTCCCTTAACACGGAACTCACCATCCAGACTCCAGTATTCTTCCGGAATGAATGCGTTGATTTCCTCTTCACGGTCACAGATGATACGCAGTGCAACAGACTGAACTCGCCCCGCGCTTAAACCTCTCTTAACTTTTGCCCACAGAAGCGGGCTGATACTGTATCCCACCATTCGATCCAGCATCCTTCTGGCCTGCTGTGCATCTACCAGGTTCATATCCAGATCCCGTGGCTGCTTGATAGAATTTTTTACGGCTGTCTTGGTGATCTCATTAAAGGAGATTCTGCGCATTTTGGCCGGATCTTCCTTCAATGCCTGCATCAGATGCCAGGAAATCGCCTCTCCCTCACGGTCGGGGTCAGTCGCAAGATATATCTTGTCTGCTTTTTTTGCAGCCTTACGAAGTGACGCAAGAAGTTCTCCTTTCCCGCGGATCGTAATATATTTCGGTTCAAAATCATTCTCCACATCGATCCCGAACTGACTCTTTGGAAAATCCCTCACATGTCCATTTGATGCCTGTACATCATAATTACTTCCAAGAAATTTTTTTATGGTTTTTACTTTTGCAGGTGACTCTACTATCACCAGATATTTCGCCATACTACCTCTCCTACTTTTGCTAAACTCCCCGGGCTCTGTTTTCTCAAAAACCAGTATATGATACCGGCCTTAATTCTCTTTTATATAGTAATGTCTGCCGATCTCCCGGGCCAGACCTGACAACTTTAATTCCAGTAAAAGACTTCCTATCTTTTCTGAAGGAATACCTGTTTTCCGGATCAAAAAATCCGTAGATTTTGGTCGTAAATCGAGACAACTATACACCAATTTCAAATCGCTTGCAAGTCCTAAGTCATTTTTTCCGGACAATTTTACGTTATTTTCACAATTCAGACCTAATTCGCGAAGCAGTACTTCCGGACTGTACGCAATCCCCGCCCCATCATAGATCAGCTTATGACAGCCCCTACTCAGTTCTTCATTTACAGGTCCCGGAACCGCATAGACAGCCTTTCCCTGATCCAGTGCCCACTGTGCTGTGATAAGAGAACCACTCTTTTCTCTGGCTTCCACAATAAGTACCAGATCTGCAAGTCCGCTGATGATCCTGTTTCTTGCCGGAAAAAAATAATTTCTTGCTTTCATCCCCGGCGGCTGTTCACTCATGATTCCTCCCTTCTCTCTCAGGATGCGGTTATATAACGGGCGGTTCCCGCTCGGATAACAGATATCGACACCTCCCGCAAGAACCGCATAAGTCGGTGTACCGCCTTCCAGTGCACCTCTGTGTGCCTCTGTATCAATCCCATAGGCCATTCCACTTATGATCTGGACCCCTGCACTGCTCAGAATTTTGGCATAGTGAAAAGCCTGGATTCTTCCATATGGACTGCATGCCCGTGCACCCACGATCGCCGCTGTCGGCTTCTTTTCATCCGGAAGACTTCCTTTTACGAAAAGTATCTCCGGCATTTTAGGGTAATTGTTTAACTTTTGCGGATATTCAGCACTTCTCTGACTGAGCTGCCGGATTTTCTCTTCTGATTTTTCTTCCATATAAAATACCTCATTCTTTCTCGTTTTATGACACTTTAATTCCAGTATTTTTTATCAAAAGCGCGATAAGACAATGCCTCTCCTATATGATGCTTCTGTATCTTCTCAGAATGATCCATATCTGCAATTGTTCTTGCCACTTTAAGAAGACGGTGATATGCTCTGGCACTGAATGGCATATGTTCAAATGCCAGCTGCAGAAGTCCTTTTCCCTCTGTATCCAGGCTGCAGTATTTTTCTATCTGACTTCCCTTCAGCTCCCCGTTAAACTGAATTCCTTCGCCCTGATAACGCAGTCTCTGGATCTCCTGCACTGCACTCACCCGTTCTCTTATCTTTTCTGTAGCTTCCCCCATCTTAATACTGCTGAGACCTTCAAAATCAACAGGAGTAACATCGGCACAAAGATCCAGCCTGTCAAGAAGTGGCTGGCTGATTCGTCCAAGATACTGTGAAACCTGTGCCGGTGTGCAGCGGCAACGGTTCATATCAGGATAATAGCCACAGGGGCAGGGGTTCATTGCCGCACATAAGATAAAATCTGCCGGAAAATCATACGTTCCATATACTCTTGATATCCGGATCACTTTATCCTCCAGAGGCTGCCTCAGAATTTCCAGACTTCTTCTGGAAAATTCAGGCATCTCATCCAGAAAAAGAACGCCTCTGTGTGCCAGCGTAACTTCTCCCGGCCTTGGATTCCTTCCACCGCCGGCCAATGCCTGCGCTGAGCAGGTATGATGCGGACTGCGAAACGGTCTGTGCCTCACCAGTGGATCTCCTGGTGACAAAAGACCTGCGATACTGTAAATTTTTGTCAGTTCCAGTCCTTCCTCAAAAGTCAGCGGCGGCATAATTCCCGGAATCCTTCTTGCGATCATTGTCTTGCCTGCTCCCGGTGGACCGATCATCAGAATATTGTGAAAACCGCTGACTGCAATCTCCACTGCTCTGCGAAGACTCTCCTGTCCTTTGATCTCGCAGAAATCAACACTTTCTGATGTCTGCAAAAACTCAGAATCCTCCTCTTTCATACAGTAACTCTCCGGAGCACACAGATACTGTATCATTTCTTTCAGATTTTTCACTCCAATCACTTTCATATCCGGGATCAGTTTTGCTTCTTTCAGATTCTCTGCCGGAACAACACAAAAACGGCATTTTTCTTCTCTTGCCCTGATGATCATTGGCAATATCCCGGGAATTGCATGAATATTTCCGTTCAGACTGATTTCACCGGCCATCATGACAGCATGAAGCTGTTCCGGTCTCAAAATCCCGGAGGCAGCAAGCACTGCTGCCGCGAGAGGCAGGTCAAATCCTGCTCCCTCTTTTTTGATATCTGCCGGAGCAAAATTGACTGTGATCCTCTTTGGCGGAAGTGCAATTCCATTATTCTTCAGTGCTGTTCTTACACGATCCTGTGCTTCTTTTACCTGAGCAGATGGAAATCCGACCATGGTAAAAGAAGGCAGCCCGTCACTGACATCTGCCTCCACCTGGATCGGATATACTTCCATACCCAGAATTGCTACTGATAATACACTTGCAAACATTTTTCTCCTTTCTTTTGCTGACATCCCGATCTGTCTTTCATACTTTGCAGAATTGTTTCTGTTATAATATTTTGCTGGAATATAATAAGATTTTCAGAAAAAAAGAAAAACCTGCCTTTTATATGCAGGCTTTTAAAGAAAGATTTTTGCTCTGGTTTTATTATAATCTATTGTCATTCAAAGCTCAACTGCATATTTCACATTCTGATTTTATCAGAGACCATTTTGCTCCAGAAGCAATCAGCACATTCCGGTCTGTTTTATACTTGCTTTATGAGGAGGTGTTTTTCATGAAATATCAACGTATTCAGGATTTAAGGGTTGATTCTGATCTGTCACAGAAGCAGCTCGGTGAAATTCTTCACATCAGCCAGCGTTCTTACTCTCATTATGAGACAGGTTCCCGTGGAATTCCAATCGAAATGCTCATCCGACTTGCAGATTATTATGACACTACGATCGATTACCTTGTAGGACGCACTGACAACAAGGCACCGATCAAATAAATCCATGTCTGTATTTTTGCTAAGACACAAAAAAACACCCTCAGAACATATCATTTTTGACATGTCCTGAGGGTGTTTTTGGTAACACAAAGTCAAACTTATTCTTTTCCGCTCCAACAGTATGTACAAAGTTTGCACGGTTCGATATCAATAGATGCTGTCAGGTCATCCAGACGATGGTATTTCAAAGTAGTAAAATTCAGTTCTTTTCGGATTTCTTCCAGCATTTCTTTGTAATTGGTGGAATCCGGGTCTGCATAATCCGCAAGAACCTTATCATCTACATTTTCTCCTTCTCTCTTCGCAATGATTCTTCTTGTGATCAGATCCATCTCCGACTTGGAACGGGAGAAGTTCAGATATTTACATCCATAGAGCAGCGGCGGGCAGGCAGGACGGATATGTACTTCTTTCGCTCCGTTACTATAGAGAAATTCTGTTGTCTCGCGAAGCTGTGTACCGCGGACAATAGAATCATCGATCATCAGAAGACTCTTATCCTTGATAAGCTTATGTACCGGGATCAGCTTCATCCTTGCGATCAGGTTTCTCTGGCTCTGCTGTGTCGGCATGAAAGAACGCGGCCAGGTAGGAGTATATTTGATAAACGGACGGGCAAAAGGTACACCTGAACGGTTCGCATAACCGATCGCATGGGCGATTCCGGAATCCGGGACACCGGCAACAATATCCGGATTGATCTGTCCCGCATCTCTCTGTGCCAGCATATCACCGCATTTGTAACGCATTTCTTCTACATTGACACCTTCATATGTAGAAGTCGGATAGCCATAGTATACCCAGAGGAAAGAACAGATACGCATCTTTTCTCCCGGTTTCTGAAGTGTCTCAATTCCTTCCGGCGTCACGAAAACAATTTCCCCTGGTCCCAGTGTTTTTTCATCTTCGTATCCAAGATTGATATATGCATGACTTTCAAAAGAAACACAGCGTGCTCCATCTTTGCATCCGATGATCAGCGGTGTACGTCCCAGGCGGTCTCTGGCTGCGATCAGTCCTTTCGGAGTCAGAAGCAGCATCGTCATCGAACCGTCGATCACTTCCTGTGCGTAACGGATTCCTTCTGCAATAGAGTCTTTGGTGTTGATAAGAGATGCAACCATTTCTGTAGGATTTACGTTTCCTCCACTCATTTCAAGGAAATGTGTGCAGCCGTCTTCGAAGCATTTCTCGATCAGTTCTTCCATGTTGTTAATCTTGCCGACTGTTGTGATCGCAAAATTCCCAAGATGAGAACGCACAAGCAATGGCTGCGGTTCATTATCTGAAATACATCCTATTCCAAGATTTCCCTGCAGTTCAGAAACATCTTTGTCGAATTTGGTACGGAATGGTGAGTTTTCGATATTATGTATCGCACGGTCAAAACCTTTCTGATTATCATAAACTGCCATTCCTCCTCTTCTGGTTCCCAGATGAGAATGATAATCAATTCCAAAAAACAGATCCAGCACGCAGCTGGTTTTTGAAGCTACTCCAAAAATTCCACCCATGTTTATTGTTTCTCCTTATTTTTTTTCTTTAATAATTCCTCTTCGATATGCTTCCAAAAGCTGTACCAGTTCACTGATTCTTTCCTTGAGTGCCTTTCCGGTATCTGTATCACCTACCAATCTTCTCTTTGTTGTATAATGAACCGATACACGATTGGAAACAATATCACTTTCCTTGGAAACAGCATCTTCTGTGGATGTAAAAGATTCATGCGCACAGAGGATCAGTCCGTAGGAATTGTAGATCAGCGTATATCCTGCAATTCCGGTAACTTTATGATATGCCTTACAGAATCCTCCGTCAATAACAATAACTTTACCGCCACATTTCACCGGACTTTCTCCTTCACCCTGATGCACCGGCACATGTCCGTTAACAATATGTCCCTGCGCTGGATCCAGTCCAAACTCCCTGAGAAGTCTGTCCACAATTTCTTCATTTTCCAGAAGATGATAATAAGCTCCTTTGACTTCTTTATGCGTTTCTTTATCAGCAATAAAATACCGTTCAAAGGTTGTCATCTTATCTTTACCAAACAGCGGTGAATTTGGGCTTGCCCAGATAAACCAGAGAATATCACTTCCCTTACGCTGTTCTTCTCCATCTACTGAAAAGAAAGCTCTTCTTACATAAGCTTCCAGGACATCGTAGAGTTCTTTTCCCTTATAGGTTTTACCATAGATCTGAACTTCCTTGAGACTTCCGTCCTCATTCAAAGGAATGCAGCCATGGAACAGAAGATTTCCGTTAAAGGTCTTATAAAGTCCACCCTTATCAAGAAGAAGCCGCATATGCTTCTGCAGTTTCTCACAGTTACGGAACGCAGCCTCCAGCCGCTCCATCACATCCTTTTCACCTGAAGTCAGTTCATACGGTTTCTTCCAGTCGATGGTCGGAAACTTCGTATCCAGAAGCGGATATTCTTTGCCGTCTGGAAGTGTGATCGTTCCCTTTTCCGGATCGATCCTGTGGAGCAGGCAGCGATTTTCCATATGAAATTCTTTGTGGCGGCGGATAAGCTGTCCTTCCAGCTTAAACTGAATGATCGAGATCGCCTTATGCATCTTTCTGCCGAGTTCTTTTTCTACCGCATTATAGTTCGAAGTTCCCTTCATCTCAAATACTTCACACGGATCATCTTTGTAGACTTCCAGCGCAAACGTAGCAAGCGGCAGAAGATTGATTCCATAAGCATCTTCCAGAATATCCATATTCCCATAACGAATGCTGTTTCTGAGAACCGTCGCAATACAGGCCTTCTGCCCCACCGCAGCGCCCATCCAGACTGCATCATGATTGCCCCACTGTATATCCAGAGAATGATATTCCATCAGACGATCCATGATAAAATGAGGACCCGGTCCCCTGTCAAAAATGTCCCCCAGAATATGCAGATGATCCACTACAAGACGCTGGATCAGTTCTGCAAGTGCAATAATAAAATTCTCTGCACGTCCAATCTCTATGATCGTGTCCACAATGGAATCATAATACGCTTCTTTGTCCAGCACCTCTGCTTTTTCTGTGATCAGTTCCTCTATCACATAGGCATAATCTGCCGGCAATGCCTTGCGGACTTTAGACCGGGTATATTTGGAAGCGGTGGTTTTGCAGACCTCAATCAGTCGATACAATGTGATCTTGTACCAGTTTTGCATATCTTCTTCTGTTTTTTTGACCAGACGCATTTTTTCTTTTGGATAATAAATAAGTGTAGCCAACGCACGTTTGTCATTATTGCTCAGGGTATGTCCAAACACATCATCAATTTTCTTGCGGACCGCCCCTGAACCGTTGCGGAGTACATGGGCAAATGCCTCATATTCCCCATGGATATCTGACATAAAGTGTTCCGTTCCTTTCGGAAGGTTCAGGATAGACTGCAGATTGATGATCTCTGTAGATGCTTTTCCAATTGTCGGATATAGTTCTGCCAGTCTCTGTAAATACCTTAACTCCTCTTTTTTCATCCTCTTCTCCTTTTATACAAGTACACTGTCAAACAGTGAGAATTGATTTGACTGAGGGATATCCCCAAAAATTCCCAGATCATCCATCAGATCAATAACTGTCTTGCTGACTTTTGTTCTGTCCCGGAAATCATCTTTTGACAGGAATTTTCCCTGTTTCGCAGCATCGACAACTGCCTCTGCTGCCTTGTCACCCATTCCGTCAATGCAGTTCAGTGCAGGCATCAGTTTACCATCAATAATCTGAAAACGGTTTGCCTTTGCTTTATAAAGATCTATCGGAAGAAATTCGATTCCTCTCGCATACATTTCCTGTACAATTCTCATATCACGAATCGAATCCTGTTCTTTTTTGGAAGCCTCATCACCTTTTTTGCGGATTTCTGCAAGGTAATAATCCAGACGCTCCCTGCCCATACACATTGTTTCATAGGAAAAAGCTGTTGCACGGATACTGAAAAACGCAGCATAATATGCCAGTGGCTTAAATACCTTGAACCATGCGATCCTCCACGCCATCATAACATAAGCCGCCGCATGCGCCTTAGGGAACATATATTTAATTTTTTTACAGGACCATATATACCACTCAGGGACCTTATGTTCCCTCATAGTAGCTTCCCATTCATCACGGAGTCCTTTGCCCTTACGGACACTCTCCATGATAGTAAACGCAAGACTGCTCTCCACTCCCATACTGATGAGATAGATCATGATATCATCTCGCGTACAGATTGCGGTGGAGATTGTTGCTTTTCCTTCTTCGATCAGGGTCTGCGCATTTCCAAGCCATACATCTGTACCATGAGACAGCCCTGCGATCCTGACAAGATCCGAAAAATATTTCGGTTTTGTATCAATAAGCATCTGCATGGCAAAATCTGTACCAAATTCAGGGATTCCAAGACAGCCCAGCTTACATCCTCCAATATCCTCCGGTTTGATTCCCAATGCATCCGTACCGGCAAAAAGTGACATAACTTCTTTGCTGTCCAGAGGTACATCACGGGCACTTAAGCCTGTAAGATCCTCAAGCATACGGATCATTGTCGGATCATCGTGTCCGAGAATATCAAGTTTCAGAAGGTTTCCATCAATAGAATGATAATCAAAATGTGTTGTGATGATATCACTGTTTTCATCATTGGCGGGATGCTGTACCGGTGTAAACTTCTCAATTTCCTCTCCCACCGGAAGAACGATGATTCCTCCCGGATGCTGACCGGTTGTTCTCCGGATTCCTGTACATCCACCGACGATTCGGTTGATCTCGCAGTATCGCTTATGCTGACCGCGCTCTTCATAATAATTCTTCACATAACCAAAGGCAGTCTTCTCTGCCAGAGTACCAATCGTACCAGCCTTGAAAGTCTGTCCCTTTCCGAAGATAACCTCCGTGTAACGATGTGCATTCGCCTGATATTCTCCGGAGAAATTCAAATCGATATCCGGCTCTTTATCGCCCTTAAATCCAAGGAATGTCTCAAATGGGATATCAAATCCCTCTTTATTCATCTTTGCACCGCACTTAGGACATATCTTGTCCGGCATATCGCAGCCTGCCATACCTCCGAATTTCTTTACTTCCGGAGAATCAAAATCATTATATTTACATTCCGGACACAGATAATGTGGCGGCAGCGGATTCACCTCCGTAATACCGGACATTGTTGCAGCCAGAGAAGAACCTACGGATCCACGGGAGCCTACCAGATATCCATCCTCATTGGATTTCCATACCAGTTTCTGTGCAATGATATACATAACCGCATAACCGTTGGAAATAATAGAGTTCAGTTCTCTGTTGAGTCGTTCCTCCACAATTGGCGGAAGGTTTTCACCATACATTTCGTGTGCCTTGTTAAAACAGATGTCCTTCAGATCCTGGTCCGAATTCTCGATGACCGGTGGATATTTATCCGGATGGATAGGAGATATCTTTTCAATCATATCTGCAATCTTGTTGGTATTTGTAATAACAACTTCCTCTGCTTTCTCACTTCCCAGATAGGAAAATTCCTCCAGCATCTCTTCTGTCGTTCGAAGATAAAGCGGTGCCTGATTGTCTGCATCCGAAAATCCATTCCCGGCCATAATAATACGGCGGTAAATTTCATCTTCCGGATCCATAAAATGTACATCGCAGGTCGCAACAACCGGTTTTTTGAACTGATCTCCCAGCTTAACAATTTTCTTGTTCAGCTCGATCAGATCCTCATTGGAATTTACGCGGTCATTTTTTTCATCTGCAAGCATAAA
This sequence comes from uncultured Blautia sp., assembly GCA_934402155.1. Taxonomy (GTDB): domain Bacteria; phylum Bacillota; class Clostridia; order Lachnospirales; family Lachnospiraceae; genus Blautia_A. The sequence continues at coordinate 12,538 of CAKRTP010000028.1, forward strand.
TGCATTATTTCCAAGTGGCTGAATTTCCAGATAATCATAAAAATTAACCAGCCTGGCAATCTCCGGCTCCGGTGCATTTCGAAGCAGTGCCTGATAAAGCTCACCTGCCTCGCAGGCACTTCCGATCAGAAGTCCCTCTCTGTGTTCCAGAAAAAGGCTCTTCGGAACTCTTGGTCTTCTCCTGTAATATTTCAGATGAGACTGACTGACCAGCTTATAGAGATTAATTCTTCCTGTTTCATTTCTCGCAAGAATGATCGCATGGTATGTAGGAAGTTTCTTGATCGTATTGACCGAAACATTCCCCTGCTCATTCAGCGTATCTGTATCAAAAACATCTCTCTCTTTCAGCATCTCCACAAAGCGGACAAAAATCTCCGCCGTGCATGCTGCATCATCTACTGCTCTGTGATGATGGTCAAGAGAAACTCCGACAGCTTTTGCAACTGTATCCAATTTAAAACGATTCAGTGCCGGAAGAAGAAACCTTGCCATTCCGACAGTATCTACATAAGTATATTCCTGAGGCAGCCCCTGCCTTTTGCAGTTTTCAATGATAAAGCTCATATCAAAATCCGCATTGTGGGCAACCATGACCGCTCCCTCACAAAATTCCAGAAACTGCGGCAGAACCGTCTTAATATCCGGTGCATCCATGACCATAGAGTCATTTATGCTTGTAAGCTGTTCTATTCTGTATGGAATCGGAACTTTCGGGTTTACAAAGGTTGAAAAACGATCTGTGATCACACCTTTTTCGACACGTACCGCCCCAATTTCAATAATCTCACAGGTCAACGGAGAAAATCCCGTTGTTTCAATATCGAAGACAACAAATTTGCCATCCATCGACTGACCTCTGCTGTTGGTAACAATTCCCTTGAGATCATCTACAAGGTAAGCCTCCATACCATAAAGGACCTTAAAATCGGACTCCTTAGGCACGATACCTCCCCATGCATCAAAGCAGTGATTTGCCTCAGGAAAAGCCTGTACCACACCATGATCTGTAATTGCGATCGCCTTGTGTCCCCATTCATAGGCACGCTTTACCAGATCCTTTGCCGTGGTAACACCATCCATATCACTCATCTTTGTATGGCAGTGAAGTTCTACTCTCTTCTGAGGACTTGTATCCATCCTCACACTTCGGAAGTCTGCAATTTTCTTGATTCCTGAAACAGAACCTATCGTCAGTTCACTGTCAAAACGGTCGATTGTGGTGACTCCTTTAAATTTCAGGAAAGCTCCTTTTTTGACATTTTCAGTCACTTCCGGAACCTGTTCATTTCGAAGAAACATCTTGATCACGATCGAATCCGTAAAATCAGTCACCGTAAGAATCAGAATTGTCTTCTCATTACGGATTTCTCTCGCCTCTGTTTCCTCTACCCGACAGCGGATCATAACCTCTCCCATCTCACCGGTAATAGATTCAAGTGGAATAGTTTCTCCCTCAAAATCTCTTCCATAGACTACATCCGGGTTACTGTCCTTGCGGAAGCCTCCTCTGTAATCATTCTGCTGTCCTTTTTTCTTCTCAGAAAATTTAGGTTTCTGTTCCTGCCCTGTTTTTCCTTTGTCACCGGATCCGGACGCATTCTGTTTTTCCTTTGATGCTTCTCCTGCCGGATCTTTCGAAATTTCAACAGTCTCCGGTGTGAGTTTTGCATGTTTCAGGACATTTGCAACCTCCTGGCGGATTTGAAGCGCGGCGTTTTTACGGTATCTGCTCTCCTGCGCCTCCCTGAACTCCAGCTGGATCTTGAGATTCATTCCACACCTTTCACAAAACACCTTATGAAGATATTCCACCAGAATCTCACTTTTCTCCCGTGAGATCACAGAATCCGGAAGGATCAGACTCATCTCTTCTTCAGATGGAAAACCAATCTGTGCCCGTTTAAACAGATTATACTCCAGCATATTATAATTTTTCAGTTCCAGTTCCATGCTGGCACGGTAAATTTCAAGGAAATTTGCCGGAGAATACTGTTTCGACAGATGAAACCTCTCGATCACTGTCACACGCATTTCCATTCCCGGAAAACATTGCCGTTCAATCTGATCTTCCAGTGCAAAAATAAATTTCTTGTGGATCCATCGTTCACTGTGGATATAGATCCATAATCTGGTCTTTGCATGATTACAGGTCACTCTGGAAACTGTGACCATCTCCAGCCACTCTTTCAGCTGATCCTTCAGTTTCAGACTTGGAAATACGTCAAAAAATTCTTTTTCCATCTCTGATGCCTCTTTCTTATGATTCCCAGTGGAGCAGTTCGTCTCTCAGAGTATCCAGAAGTTCGTCCTCCGGTACTTTCTTTACGATTTCTCCTTTTTTGATCAGAAGCCCCACACCGACACCACCGGCAATTCCGATATCAGCTTCCTTTGCCTCTCCCGGTCCATTGACTACACATCCCATCACTGCGACCTTGATATCAAGCGGAATATCCTGAACCATTGCCTCTACTCTGTTTGCAAGGCCAATCAGATCAATGCGGGTACGGCCGCAGGTCGGACATGATACAACTTCTATACCGCCTTTACGCAGTCCCAGAGTCTTGAGGATTCTTTTGGCCGATTTGATTTCCTCAAGAGGAGCTCCTGTCAGGGAAACTCGGATTGTGTCACCAATTCCCTGATACAGGATGATTCCCAGTCCAACTGCTGATTTGATATTTCCAGAATACAGAGTTCCCGCTTCTGTAATACCGACATGAAGCGGATGATTTGTCTTTTGAGCAATCAGTTCATGTGCCTTTGCACACATCATGACATCCGATGATTTGATACTGATCACAAGATTGTCATATCCCATTTCTTCTATAATACGAACTTTGTCCAGAGCACTTTCTACCAGACCTTCTGCTGTAACTCCATGATATTTCTCAACAAGTTCTTTTTCGAGCGAACCACTGTTGACACCAACACGGATCGGTATATTGCGCTCCTTTGCCACATCTACAACTGCCTGGATCCTGTCCCTGCTTCCAATATTACCCGGATTGATACGAATCTTATCTGCACCGTTCTCCATTGCAGCAATCGCCAAACGATAATCAAAGTGGATGTCTGCTACCAGCGGAATATGGATCTGCTTCTTGATCTCCGCAAGTGCCTGTGCCGCCTCCATTGTAGGCACCGCACAGCGGATGATCTCACAGCCTGCCGCCTCCAGTTCAAGGATCTGTTTAACAGTGGCTTCCACATCTTCCGTCTTTGTATTTGTCATAGACTGGATAAGAACCGGGTTGCCGCCCCCAATCTTTCTGTCTCCTATCTGTACTACTTTTGTATGTTCTCTGTACATGACGCTCCCTCCATTTTATAGTGATCGTATTTCGCACATACCTTTCTTCTAATTTATTATAACGAACTGATCTATAAAATACAAGTTTCCATTGAAGTCACCACGATAAAGTGCTAAAATGTATGAAAAAGACAGCCATACGAATGGAGGAATATATTATGGAAAAAAAGAACATTGACTGGGGAAACATCGGTTTCGGTTATATCCCAACCGATTATCGTTTTGTTTCCAAATTTAAAGATGGCAAATGGGACGAGGGAGAACTGACAACAGACCCAAATGTAGTACTTAATGAATGTGCCTGCGTATTTCAGTATGCACAGACTGTATTTGAGGGTATGAAGGCCTACACAACAGAAGACGGACATATCGTTACTTTCCGCCCTGACCTCAATGCAGAACGTCTTGCCAACTCCGCAAGAAGACTGGAGATGCCTGTATTCCCTGAAGATCGTTTCGTAGATGCAGTTGTAAAAACCATCAAAGCAAATGAAGCTTATGTGCCGCCATACGGATCAGGTGCTACTCTGTATGTACGTCCATACATGTTCGGAAGCAATCCTGTAATCGGTGTTAAGCCGGCTGATGAATATCAGTTCCGTATTCTTACCACCCCTGTAGGACCATATTTCAAAGGTGGCGCAAAACCGATCACGATTCGTGTCACAGACTTTGACCGTGCCGCACCGCATGGAACAGGACATATCAAAGCTGGTCTTAACTACGCAATGAGTCTTCATGCGATCATGGATGCACATCGTCAGGGCTACGACGAAAACCTGTACCTTGATTCTGCAACCAGAACCAAAGTTGAGGAAACCGGCGGAGCAAACTTCATCTTCGTAACCAAAGACGGTACCGTTGTAACACCTAAATCCAACAGCATCCTTCCATCCATCACACGTCGTTCTCTGATCTACGTTGCAGAGCATTATCTTGGTCTCAAGGTGGAAGAACGCGAGGTATATCTGGACGAAGTCAAAGACTTTGCAGAATGCGGACTTTGTGGAACTGCTGCCGTTATCTCTCCTGTAGGCAAAATTGTTGACCATGACAAAGAAATCTGCTTCCCGAGCGGAATGGAAGAAATGGGACCGACTACCCGTAAGCTGTATGAAACCCTTACAGGCATCCAGATGGGACGCATTGAGGCTCCTGAAGGATGGATCAAGGTTATCGAATAAACAAATTTACCTTTATCAGACTGGAAGAACCCTCTCTGAACAGACAAGGTGTGGAAAATTATTCCACACCTTGTTTTTTATTTTACTCTCTCATATTTCACAAAAGTATATTCCAGATCAAAATATGTCTGTTCATCACTTTCTGCAGTCACTTTCCATTCCGGCATCTCATCAAGATTCGGAAAATAACTGTCTGCTTCATATCCAAAATCAATCTTAGTCACATGTGCAGTGTCACAATATGGCAAAAGCTGTTTGTAAACACTGTCACCACCGATACAATATACCTGATCTGACGGATATTTCTCTATTTCTTCCAGAAGCTCATCTATCGTATGAACAATAATAGCATCTTTTACTTTATAGTTCCTGTTTCCGGTAAGCACGATATTGATCCTGTTCTTAAGCGGAAGTCCGTTTGGAAAACTTTCCAGTGTCTTACGGCCCATAACAACGACTTTACCTGTTGTTTCCTGACGAAACATTTTCATGTCAGCCGGAATACTTACCAGAAGTTTGTTGTCTTTGCCGATTGCCCAGTTTTTGTCTGCCGCTACAATGATATTCATGTTTGAGTTCTCCTCTTTTCTATACAATATATTTCCTGATCAGATTCCCTCTGAGGACTCAGATTGCAATTGGGATATTTTTGATCTGAGGCCAGGTCTGATAATTTTCTACGATCAGATCGTCTGTTGTAAAATCATAGAAGTTTCTGATCTCCGGATTCAGTTTCACGATTGGTGCCGGATATGGTGTACGGCTGATCAGTTCTTTTATGACTGGTATATGACGATCATAAATATGGCAGTCAGCAATCACATGTACCAGTTCTCCTGCTTCCATATCACATGCCTGTGCAAACATCATCAGAAGAAGTGAGTACTGGCATACATTCCAGTTATTTGCTGCCAGGATATCCTGAGAACGCTGGTTCAGAACCGCATTCAATGTGAGCTTATCCTTTCCTGGTTCCTTTGTTACATTAAAAGTCATGGAATATGCACACGGATAAAGATTCATCTCATGAAGATCCTGATGTACATAAATATTTGTCATGATACGGCGACTGTACGGATTGTTTTTAAGATCATATAATACACGGTCAACCTGATCCATCATGCCTTCTTTGTACTGGTGTTTAACCTGCATCTGATAGCCGTATGCCTTACCGATTGAACCAGTCTCATCAGCCCAGCTATCCCAGATATGACTGTGAAGATCATGAATATTATTAGATTTTTTCTGCCAGATCCAGAGAATTTCATCCATTGCACTCTTAAGTGCAGTCTTTCTAAGCGTCAATGCCGGAAATTCTCTGCGAAGATCATAACGATTGACAACACCAAATCTCTTGATCGTATATGCCGGAGTGCCATCCTCCCATACCGGACGAACCTTCTCTCCTTCTGTACTTGTTCCGTTTTCTATTACATCTTTGCACATATTGATAAATGTAATATCTGCTAAACTCATTTCACTGCCCCTTTCATACTGTCAGAATTTTTACACTGGCTGACAGCATTTTTCATCATTATGTTACTCAGTATAGCATATCCGTCCATCCCTTGCCAGCGTTTTATCTCCGTCAAAAAGACTCCCTCGTCTATAAATATTGTATAATAACTCC
>CAKRTP010000029.1 GCA_934402155.1 uncultured Blautia sp.
AAGCTGAGCCACACCCCGTTAACGGTATTTAGTTGTTTGCGTTTTTGCTATGTCGCTCAACGCAAGACATATTATATATTAGGCATATCCAAATGTCAACAACTTTTTTCGATTTTTTTAAAAAAAATTTCCAAAACGCCGCAAAGCCTTATTTTATGCGGGTTTCCGAGCAAAAAAAAATTCCATGAGAATGCTTTTAGTTGGAAAAATTCCATGAAAATGGTACAATAAGTATAAGTGTTCAGTATCGTTACAGTTACAGATCAGGATGCCTGAGTACAGCTGATATGATATGTCAGGTTGTCGTGTTTTATGAATAGTTCACGATATTTGTGCTAATTTATCTATAGAAGGAGATTACAGAATGAACGTGCAGGAATTTCAGAATAAATTAAAAGAAATACAATCCGTTGCCAGAGAAAATAAAAATACTCTTACAACTGTTCAGATCCGGGATGCTTTTGTCGGGATGGAACTTGATAAAAACCAGCTTCTTGGAGTGCTTAAATATCTGACCTCTCAGGGAATTCAGATTGAGGGAATGGAAGAGGCAGCTGCCGGGGAAGCAAAAGAAGCAGAACACAAAAAAGTTCCGCTGACTCAGGAGGAAGAAACTTATCTTCAGGACTATCTTGCAGAGCTTCCGGAGCTTTCTGTAAATACAGAGCAGGCTTTCAGGGGGCTTGCAGCTGGAAACCAGGATGCACTGCAGTCTCTTGCAGCCTTTTATATGAAAGAAGCCGCAGAAATGGCAGCGGATATGAATGCAGAAGAGATTTATCTTGCTGATCTGATCCAGGAAGCAAATCTATCTCTGATCCAGGCCCTTGGAGATGCCGGAAGTGAGATAAGAGATGAAAAATGGCTTATGGGAGAAGTACGAAAGGGACTTATCAAAGTTCTGGAAGAACAGACACAGAGAAAATTTGCAGATGACAGTCTGGTCGCTCGTGTGGAAAAACTGGAGAGTGCAGTCAGGGAACTGAATGACGATGAGGATGACAAGAATGCATTCAGTATTGATGAACTGGCAGTCATTCTTGATATGAAGGTGGACGAGATCCGCGATGTTCTTCGCCTGACAGGTGACGACAAATAAACAGAAAAAACAACAGTTATTTTGAGACTGCTATATTTCTGTGAACAGTGACCCGACATCTTCACAGAGACCATGAATGTTGAAATCTGTCGAACTTTATGATACGATAGACACGATATGGAGGTATTTTTATGCAGATTAGAGAATCAGCGGAGGACTATCTGGAAGCAATTCTGGTCTTATCCAAAAAAGGTGGAGGGGTGCGATCTGTTGATATCGCTTCTATGCTGGGGGTTTCCAAGCCTAGTGTCAGCCATGCAATGAAATTATTGCGCGAAGACGGCTATATCGCAATGGACCGTTATGGAACAGTTACATTGATGGACAAAGGCGCGGAGATTGCACACAGAATTTATGAGAGACACACAGTTCTGACAAAGATGCTTGAAGGAATTGGTGTTACACCAGAGATTGCCAGGGCAGATGCCTGCAAGATGGAGCATGATGTCAGTGATGAGAGCTTTGAGAAGATCAAAGAGCATCTGACTGCAAGAGGAGAGCTTTAGACTTCTCCTGGTACAGACAAGTTTGATTCAGTCAAAAAGGCCATCACGATCAGAGATATCTGATCGTGGTGGCCTTTTTGGGTGTCAGGGTTTTTGCCTGATCTGGTAAAAAAATGATTCAGACACAAGGTTTTTTCTGCGGCAGCTGTGCAAGGATGATGGCACCGAACATCAGCACGCATCCAAGGATTTCGCGACCGTTTAAACTCTGTCCGAGGATCAGCCATCCTGCGATCACGGAAATACAGGACTCAAGGCTGAGAATCAGAGAGGCTACAGTAGGATTCATGTTTTTCTGACCAACGATCTGAAGAGTGTAGGCAACTCCGCAAGACATTATTCCGGCATAGAGAAGCGGAAGCCAGGCTGCGAGAATACTGCTGAGATTCGGGTTCTCAAAGAGCAGTGCCGGAATTCCGGAGAGAATACCGCAGACAAAGAACTGTATGCAGGACATTTTCACTCCGTCTACCAGAGGTGAAAAATGATCGATAACCAGAATGTGCAGAGAAAAAAGTATTGCACAGATCAGGACAAGCAGTTCTCCCTTTCCGATAGCGAAGCCCTCTCCTGGTGTCAGACAGAGAAGATACAGACCGCACAGAGAAAGGATTACCGCGATCCAGATAAATGAACTGCATTTCTTCTTCAGGAAGATTCCGAGCACAGGAACAATGATGATGTAACAGGCAGTGATAAAACCGGCTTTACCGACGGTGGTATACTTGATGCCGAACTGCTGAAAGTTGCTTGCAAGGCAGAGAAGAACACCGCAGCAGATACCGCCGGTGAGCAGTGTTTTTTGTTCCATAGGATCTGCTTTTGGCTTTGCTTCGGAAGACTTTGTCCTGCCAAGTATCCAGATGACAGGCAGCAGAGCTACGGACCCCATGAGGTTTCGAAGTGCATTAAAAGTAAATCCTCCGATGTAGTCCATGCTGACACTCTGGGCAACAAAAGCTACACCCCAGATAGTAGCTGTCAGCAAAAGGAAAAGAGAATTTCTGACAGAGATGTTTTCTTTTTTCATAATGAATGACTCCTCGTAATAATAAGATACCTAAGAACCACTCTGATGCCTGCATCATAGTGATTCTGCATTTTGTATTATACAGCATAACTGTGTACTGATAAAGCATAAAATTCAAGTCGAATACAGGTGATATGGAATGAATTTTGATTCATATAAATAAAAAAACAGGCCCTGTATAGACAGAGCCTGTGTGAATGATCATGTTTACAGGAAAATATATTTCAGAACAAAGATAACAGCAAGAACATACATCAGTACGCTGATCTTTTTCTCTTTTGCCTTGCCTGTGATTACATTGATGATCACATAGGAGATAACTCCCATCGAGATACCTTCGGAAATACTGTACATAAACGGCATTGCGATGATTGCGATAAAGCATGGAACAGCTTCTGTCATATCATCAAAGTCGATTTTTGTAACAGAGGTCAGCATCAGATAACCAACAATGATCAGAGCAGGTGCTGTGGCAAAGGAAGGAATTGCCAGAAAGATTGGCGAAAGAAGCAGTGAGAGTGCGAACAGGATACCTGAAACCAGGGAGGTAAGACCTGTGCGTCCGCCTTCTGCAACTCCGGAAGCACTTTCAACAAAGGTTGTAACAGTAGAAGTACCGCACATAGCACCTACAGTTGTTCCGATGGCATCAGAGAGCAGGGCACCCTTGATACGTGGAAGCTTGCCGTCTTTGTCGAGCATGTCAGCTTTGGAAGCCACACCGATCAGAGTTCCGAGAGTATCAAACATGTCTACGAACAGGAAGGCAAACATAATGACCACAAAATCCAGTGAAAATACAATGGAAAAGTCCATCTTCATAAAGGTCGGTGCCATACTTGGGATGGAGATACCGTTTGAAAAATCAGGCAGCAGACTGTAGAAGCCGAGGTCATCATTCGGCACATACAGATGTGTGAACTGACAGATGATTCCAAGGATCCAGGTGATCAGAATACCCCAGAGAATACCACCTTTGACATTCTTGGCAAGAAGAATGGCAGTAATCAGAATTCCGATCAGAGCAAGAAGAACGGTAATTCCCTGTGAGGAAAAGGTTCCATCAGCCATGGAAGCTTTGAAAGAGAAGATGCTTACCAGTGTGGAATCATTTCCGACAACGATCTTTGCATTCTGAAGTCCGATAAAAGCGATAAAAAGTCCGATTCCTACAGATACGGCATGTTTCAGGTTCATCGGGATGGAATTGAATATCGCTTCACGCACATTGGTGAGGGAGAGCAGGATAAAGATGATACCTTCAGCAAATACTGCTGAAAGTGCCTGCTGCCAGGTGTATCCCATACCAAGGACTACTGTGTAGGTGAAATACGCATTCAGTCCCATTCCGGGTGCGAGAACGAATGGATAATTGGAGAGGAGTGCCATCAGGCAGCTTGCAATGAAAGCGGACAGTGCAGTAGCAGTAAATACTGAGCCGCGGTCCATGCCGGAAGCTGACAGGATGTTCGGATTGACGGCAAGAATATAAGCCATTGTCATAAAGGTAGTGATTCCTGCCATGATTTCTGTTTTGACATCTGTGTGGTTTTCCTTCAGGTGGAAGAGTTTGTCGAGATTCATATAAATACCCCCTTTTCATAGTGCACAGAATGTGCACTAAAAGATTTTGTTTCCGGAAACATATTTTCCGGTGATGCATCTGTCATCCGAAAGATAGATTAGCCGTTCAAGCCGTTCTCTTGCTGTCAGAGGCTGAGGATGGGAGAGAACGCTGTCATCCAGGATCAGAGCATCAAACTCATAGCCTTCCATAAAAGATCCGACTTTTCCAAAGAAAGCTCCGCCGCCCATGGTGGCCATAAAAAAGGCTTCCTCCAGTGAAAGTGGTTTCAGAGAATCATCCACAAGCCTCCAGCGAAGCTTGGAAACCTGAATTGCATCGGCAATCGCGCGGAGCATGGACAGAGAATGTCCGCCGGCAATATCTGTACCCAGTCCGATGTGAAGACCTTCATCAAGATAACGTCTTGCCGGGGCGATGCCGGAAGAAAGGTTGGTATTGGACTGTGGACAGTGTGCAATAAATACTCCTCGTTTTTTCATGAGAGAAATCTCGGCATCTGAACTGTAGACACAGTGTGCCATGATCGTAGGACAGTCCGGACCGCCAAAAAGGCCAAACTGGTCATACGCTTCTCCGTAAAAAGAAGTATTTGGGCATAATTCGTGAACCCAGGCAATTTCACTCTGGTTTTCGGAAAGATGGGACTGTACCGGAAGGTGATAAGTCTTCTGGAGTTCTGCCAGTGCATGCATAAGCTCATCTGTGCAGGAAGGTGTGAAACGAGGTGTAAGAATTGGTCTTACGTTGTCGTATTTTCCGGCAGTGTCATTGAGCCAGCGAACAGTGTCTTTTGCAGAAATCGCAGCACTTTTTTCCTGAAGATCAATAGTTCCGTTACGATCCATATTGACCTTGCCGACATAGGATATAAGACCTGTTTTTTCCATGAGATCCATCAGCAGTTCAGTGGCTTCCACATGCAGGGTTGAAAATATACAGGCACGGGCAGTGGCACTTCTTCGGATATCCTCTGCAAAGATCGAGTAGGATTTTTCGGCATAGGAAAGATCCCTGTAGCGGGCTTCTTCGGGAAATGTGACCTGATTCAGCCATTCCAGCAGTTCCAGATCCATATACATGCCGTGAAATGCATACTGCGGAGCATGGAGATGAAGATCATTCATGCCCGGGATGATGAGCCGACGTCCGACATCCTGAACAGGAATTCCGGCAAACTGTGCAGGAAGTTCAGAATAAACGCCGACAGTGTGTCCGTCCTGACAGATGACAAAAGCATTTTCAAGACAGATCAGTTCATCTGGAGCTGTGCTGAAACAGACAGCACCTCGGATGGCAAATGTGGTTGGTTTCATATGGGCTACCTCCTTTTTACCGGGGATTTCCAGACAAAAAAAATACCGAATATTTATGCCTCAGAAGTTCCCCAAAAGAAACTTATAGATGCAACTATTACGGTAGTTGGTAGAAACGTCCAACCAATTATGGACCTATATAAGTTTGATGTTGTGTAACTGTAAAGATGCAGAACAGTTACGGCTTTTGTTTATAAAATTATTATAAATTAGGAAATGTTTTCTGTCAAATACAAAATCATCAGTTTTACGGGTAATAATATACAAAAAAAATCTATAAAATTCTATATGCAGAATAAAGAAAAAAATTCCGACAGTCTGATCATTCAGACTGCCGGAAAATAAGAAAGAAGATTATTTGTTGTTTTTATTCTGTTCAACTTCCAGTAATTTCATTGCGCGAACCTTAAGCGGAAGACCGAACAGAGTGATAAATCCGTCTGCATCATGGTGGTCATACATATCACCTGTTGTGAAGGAAGCAAGAGATTCATTGTACAGGCTGTACGGGGATGTAGTACCGGCTTTGATGATGTTTCCTTTGTAAAGCTTGAACTTAACTTCGCCGGTTACATATTTCTGAGTAGATTCTACAAATGCCTGGATTGCCTCGCGAAGTGGTGTGAACCATTTTCCTTCATATACTACCTGTGCAAACTGGCTTCCAAGTTTCTTTTTGGCCTCCATTGTGTCACGGTCAAGGATCAGTTCTTCGAGCTGTTCATGAGCTGCCATAAGGATTGTTCCGCCAGGGGTTTCATATACACCACGGGATTTCATGCCGACAACACGGTTTTCAACGATGTCGATAATACCGATTCCGTTTTCGCCGCCAAGACGGTTAAGTTCTGTGATGATCTCGGAAACTTTCATTTCTTTTCCATTGATCGTCTTCGGAACACCTTCTTCAAATGTCATGGTGATTTCTGTTTCTTTGTCCGGAGCTTTTTCAGGAGTCACGCTTAAAACAAGCATATCGTCGTAGTTTGGAGCCTGAGAAGGATCTTCCAGTTCCAGACCTTCATGGCTGATATGCCATAAGTTACGGTCACGGCTGTAGCTGTGGCTTGCATCAAATGGAAGATTGATTCCATGAGCCTGGCAGAATGCAAGTTCATCATCACGAGACTGCATGGTCCACACATCAGTCATTCTCCACGGAGCAATGATCTTGATGTCAGGAGCCAGTGCTTTGATACCAAGTTCAAAACGGATCTGGTCGTTTCCTTTGCCGGTAGCACCGTGGCAGATCGCAACAGCATTTTCTTTACGTGCGATCTCAACAAGTTTCTTGGCAATAGCCGGACGGGCCATGGAAGTTCCGAGCAGATATTTGTGTTCATATACAGCACCGGCCTGTACGCATGGCATGATATAGTTATCGCTGAAGTCGTCTACGATATCTTCGATATATAATTTGGAAGCTCCGGAAAGTTTTGCTCTCTCGTCCAGACCATCCAGTTCATTACCCTGTCCGCAGTTTACACAGCAGCAGATAACTTCGTAATCAAAAGTTTCTTTCAGCCACGGGATAAGTGCTGTGGTATCAAGACCACCTGAGTATGCAAGTACAACTTTTTCTTTCATAATAGTTTCCTCCTGAAAAATAACGTTCTGCACTTGGCAGATGCGTAAATATTTGTTATCATTAACGACATGGATTTCTTTGCTTTAGTGAAGTCTAGTGATAAAACAATGAATCTCAAATCGTATTGTGCTTTGACAAGAACTAATATACAACATGTTTTATAAATATGCAATAGAAATATGCAAAAAAATAAAAAAATTTTTTCAAAAAACATAATACCATATTATTAGGAAATGACAAGAATATTATGTAAAAACAGAAAAAACCAACATAAAAATTGCAAAAAAATATGTTGCATATTATGCAACAAAGATGTATAATCTAAATAATTTACACGAGAAAAACTATAATATTGCAGGCAGTTACATTTGAAATAACTGCTGATCTGTGATTCAGGAGGAAAGAAAAAATGATCAAAGCAGGAATTATCGGAGCAACCGGTTATGCGGGAAATGAACTGGCGAGACTGCTTCTCGGACATAAAGATGTAGAGGTGGCCTGGTATGGATCAAGAAGTTATATTGATCAGAAATATGCAGAGGTATATCAGAATTTCTTTAAGTTGATCGATGCAAAGTGTATGGATGACAATATGGCAGCACTTGCCGACGAGGTAGATGTGATCTTTACGGCAACGCCACAGGGACTTTGTGCATCCCTTATTAATGAAGAAATTCTTTCAAAGGCCAAGGTTATAGATCTGAGTGCAGATTTTCGTATTAAGGATGTGAAGAAATACGAAAAATGGTATGGCATTGAACATAAATCACCTCAGTTTATTGATGAGGCTGTATATGGTCTGTGTGAGATCAACCGCGAAGATATCAAAAAAGCAAGGCTGATCGCAAATCCGGGATGCTATCCGACCTGCTCTACTTTGTCCATTTATCCGCTTCTCAAAGAAGAGCTGATCGATCCAAATACGATCATTATTGATGCGAAATCCGGTACATCAGGCGCAGGAAGAGGTGCAAAGGTTGCAAATCTTTACTGTGAAGTAAATGAAAATATCAAAGCATACGGTGTGGCCACTCATCGTCATACACCGGAGATCGAGGATCAGCTGGGATATGCATGCGGACAGGAAGTTCTGATCAATTTTACACCTCATCTGGTTCCGATGAACAGAGGAATCCTTATAACAGCATATGCTTCTCTTAAGAAAGATGTTTCTTATGAGGAAGTGAAAGCAGTTTATGACAAATATTATGAAAAAGAAACGTTTGTACGTGTACTGGACAAAGATGTATGCCCGCAGACAAAATGCGTAGAAGGAAGCAACTATGTGGATGTCAATTTCAAGATCGATCCAAGAACAAAACGTATTATCATGATGGGAGCAATGGATAATCTTGTAAAGGGTGCCGCAGGACAGGCTGTGCAGAATATGAATCTGATGTTTGATTTTGACGAGGCAGAGGGGCTTCATCAGATTCCGATGCTTCCGTAGATGTAAAAAGACTGGAATTTGTTTCGTATCACGAGGAGGAATATGTTATGAAAATTATTACAGGTGGAGTTACCGCAGCAAAAGGATTTCAGGCGGCATCGACGGCGGCCGGGATCAAATATCAGGGAAGAACTGATATGGCAATGGTTTACAGTGAGAAACCGTGTGTGGCAGCAGGAACATTTACAACAAATATTGTAAAAGCAGCACCGGTAAAATGGGATCAGGAGATCGTATATAAACATCCGGAGGCACAGGTGATCATCTGCAACAGCGGTATTGCAAATGCCTGCACAGGAGAAGAAGGATTCAGTTATTGCCGAGCAACCGCCAAAGCAGCTGCAGAGACCCTGGATGTAGATGAAAACAGCGTGCTGGTTGCATCTACAGGGGTAATTGGAATGCAGCTTCCGATTGAGAAACTCTCAGATGGTGTCAAAGCGATGGCACCGAAGCTTCAGGGAACTCTGGAAGCCGGAAATGAAGCGGCAAAAGCAATTATGACTACTGATACCAGAGAAAAGGAAGTTGCAGTGCAGATTGAGATCGGCGGAAAGACGGTTACTATCGGTGGTATGTGCAAGGGATCCGGAATGATCCATCCGAATATGTGTACCATGCTTGGCTTTGTTACGACAGATGTATGCATTACCAAACAGCTTCTCCAGGAGGCACTGAGCCAGGATGTCAAGGATACCTACAATATGGTGTCTGTTGACGGAGATACTTCTACAAATGATACAGTACTTCTTCTGGCGAACGGAATGGCGGAAAATCCTGAGATCAACGAGAAAAATGAAGATTATCAGAAGTTCTGCGAAGCACTGAACTATATCAATACCACACTTGCAAAGAAGATTGCAGGAGATGGAGAAGGTGCTACCGCACTGTTTGAGGTAAAAATCGTCGGTGCAGAGAGCAAGGAACAGGCAGTGACTTTAAGCAAATCGGTCGTCACTTCCTCACTTACAAAAGCAGCAATCTACGGTCATGATGCAAACTGGGGAAGAATCCTCTGTGCAATGGGATATTCAGGCGCACAGTTCGACCCGGAGAAAGTAGACCTGTATTTTGAAAGCAAAGCGGGAAAGATCCAGATCATTGAAAATGGTGTGGCAGTGGATTACAGTGAAGAGGAGGCGACAAAGATCCTTTCCGAAAATGCTGTGACAGCAATCGCAGATATCAAGATGGGTGACTGCAGCGCAACAGCATGGGGCTGTGACCTTACTTATGATTATATCAAGATCAATGCGGATTACAGATCCTAGTGTACTGTATCATTGATATTTCGCTAAATAACTTAATTCGAGGAGAAATGAAAAATGGTAAATCAGAAATATCTGGACAAGGCAGAGACTCTTATCGAGGCACTTCCTTATATTCAGCGTTTTAACCGTAAAATCGTGGTGGTAAAATACGGTGGAAGTGCGATGGTTGACGAAACTCTCAAAGAAAATGTGATCAAGGATGTTGTTCTTCTGAAACTGATCGGATTCAAACCGATCATCGTTCACGGCGGAGGTAAGGAAATCAGCCGCTGGGTAAACAAAGTCGGAATGGAACCACGTTTTGTCAATGGTCTTCGTGTAACAGATAAGGATACGATGGAAATCGCGGAAATGGTTCTTGCAAAAGTCAACAAAGAACTGGTTGCACTGGTGGAATCCCTTGGTGTACAGGCGGTTGGTATCAGCGGAAAAGACGGCGGACTTCTCCAGTGTCATAAGAAGCTTTCAAAAGGTGAGGATATCGGGTTTGTAGGAGACATCGAGAAGGTAAATCCGAAAGTTCTTCATGACCTTCTTGAAAAAGACTTCCTGCCTATTGTATTCCCAATCGGATATGATATGAATTTTGATTCCTATAATATCAATGCAGATGACGCCGCATGTGCGATCGCAGAGGCAGTTCATGCTGAGAAACTTGTATTCCTTTCTGATATTGAAGGGGTATATAAGGACAAGGATGATCCGGATACTCTGATTTCTGAATTACATGTACATGAAGCCGAGAAACTGATCAATGAAGGTTATGTGGGCGGTGGAATGATTCCGAAACTCCAGAACTGTATTGATGCGATCGAAGAGGGAGTAAACAGAGTCCATATTCTGGATGGACGTATTCCGCACAGCCTTCTTCTGGAAATCTTTACAAACAAAGGTATTGGTACCGCTATTCTGAGAGAGGACGGGGAGAAATATTATGACGAGCATGAATGAACAGATGAATCATGCAGAGGAAAGTATTCTGCATACCTATAATCGTTTCCCGGTTATGTTTGACCATGGGGAAGGATGTTATCTTTATGATACGGAAGGCAGAAAATATCTTGATTTTGCAGCGGGAATTGCGGTAAATGCACTGGGATATCACTATCCGGGATATGATGAGGCACTGAAGGCTCAGATTGATAAGCTGACGCATATCTCCAATCTCTATTACAATGAACCGATGAGCGAAGCAGGTGAAAAGCTGATCAAAGCCAGCGGACTGTCCAAGGCCTTTTTTACAAACAGTGGTACAGAGGCGATTGAGGGCGCGCTTAAGGCGGCGCGTAAATATGCTTACACCAAATATGGTAAAGAAGCACAGAAATATGAAATCATCGCAATGAACCATTCTTTCCACGGAAGAAGTATGGGGGCTCTTTCTGTAACAGGGACAGAACATTACAGGGAACCTTTTGAGCCTCTGATCGGTGGTGTGAAATTCGCAGATTTCAATGATCTTGAGAGTGTCAAAGCTCAGATCACAGATAAAACCTGTGCAATTATCACAGAGGTTGTACAGGGAGAAGGCGGAATCTATCCGGCAGATAAAGAATTTCTGGAAGGACTTCGTGCAGTCTGCGACGAAAAAGATATTATCCTGATCTTTGATGAGATCCAGTGTGGTATGGGACGTACAGGAACCTGCTTTGCCTGGCAGTCATACAATGTAAAACCGGATATCATGACCTGTGCCAAAGCTCTTGGCTGCGGTGTTCCGGTCGGAGCGTTTGTTCTGGGCGAAAAGGCAGCCGAATCCTCTCTTGTACCAGGAGATCACGGCACAACTTATGGAGGAAATCCATTTGTATGTGCAGCCGTAAGCAAGGTGTTTGATATTTTTGAACAGGATAAGATTCTTGAAAATGTACAGGAGCTTACACCGTATCTGGAGAAAAAACTGGATGAACTTGTGGATAAATATCCAGTTGTTGCTGCCCGGCGTGGAAAAGGTTTTATGCAGGGACTTGTGATCGAAGGAGCAACAGTGGGAAGCATTGTGACAAAGGCACTGCAGAGCGGACTTCTTGTTATTTCGGCGGGAAGTGATGTGCTGCGTCTCGTTCCTCCGCTTGTTATTACAAAAGAGCATATCGATGAAATGATCGAGAAATTAGAAAAGAGCCTGGCGTAATGCCAGGCTCCTGCTTTGTCTGAAAATCTGAAAATTCTATGATACTTTTCAATTCGCACATTTCTGTGAAAATTATTTCTTGCGGTTCAGATTAATATGTTTTTTGATCGCCTCAAAACTCTCGGAACTGATCACGTGTTCGATTTTGCAGGCATCACTGGCAGCAACAGCTGCATCCACCCCAAGCGTTTCAAGCCATTCGGAAAGGAAAAGATGGCGTTCGTAAATCTTTTCTGCAATTTCGCGGCCTGAATCAGTAAGGTAAAGGTATCCTTCCGGGGATACGGTGATCTGGTCTGTCTCACGAAGTTTCTTCATGGCTACACTGACACTGGATTTCTTGAAGCCAAGCTCTGTGGCAACGTCTACGGAACGTACAACCGGATGTGATTTACTCAAGATAAGGATTGTTTCCAGATAGTTTTCGGCGGATTCGTTTGTATGCATTCTTACACCCCAATTCTGCTGAAAAATTATACAATTATTGTATAATTTCGTATTGCTTATAATATCTCTATAATACCATGTTTTTGAAATTTTAACAATAAAAATACATTGCAAATATACGCAAATATCTGCCTGACAAAACCTGCAATAATAGTTATATGATGCGAATTAAAGTTATATCAAACGAATATAAGTTTTATATAACGAAAAAAAGTACTTGACAGCTTACTTACGTTAGAATATACTAACTTACAGAAAAAGGAAGCAGCCTTAAGTTGTGAACTTTTTAAACGAAAAAAATTATCATCACAGAAAGAAGAGTAGATACCATGATGCCACTTACAATGGCCGGAATCGGCGAAGTGAATATGATCCGGAAGATTGGCGGAAACGAAGAAACCAGAAGATTCCTCGCAAACCTCGGATTTGTAACAGGGGCAGAAATCTCAGTAGTGTCTGCGATCAGCGGCAATGTGATCGTCAATGTCAAAGATGCAAGAGTAGCAGTCAACTCAGATATGGCAAGACATATTATGATATGATGCCCTTCAAAGCTGCGGGTACCATATACAGGGGAACCGGCAGTATATGAGATGCTAGTTTGATATGTTATGCGGAAAGGAGACAAAAAATGACTTTAGGTGAGGCAAAAGTCGGAAGCACCGTTACGGTAACTAAGATTGAAGGAGACGGTGCGTACAAGCGACGCATTATGGATATGGGAATTACCAAGGGAAGCGAAATTTATATCAGAAAAGTCGCTCCGCTTGGAGATCCTGTTGAGATCACTGTAAGAGGTTATGAGTTATCGGTAAGAAAAAACGATGCTCAGTGCGTACAGGTAAGATAAAGATACAAAGAGGGATTAAGGAGGTAGGAAAAATGGCAATTAAGATTGCACTTGCCGGCAACCCGAACTGTGGTAAAACAACAATGTTCAACGCATTAACGGGCGCTAACCAGTATGTAGGAAACTGGCCGGGAGTTACTGTAGAGAAAAAAGAAGGCAGATTAAAGGGTAAGAGAGGCAAGGGAGAAGATATCATCGTAACGGACCTTCCTGGTATCTATTCCATGTCACCATATACACTGGAAGAGGTAGTCAGCCGTGACTATGTTCTGAAAGAGAATCCAGATGTCATCATCGATCTTGTCGATGCAACAAACATCGAACGTAACCTGTATCTGACTACTCAGCTGATCGAGACTGGTGTTCCGGTCGTCATTGCCCTCAATATGGCAGATCTTCTTGAAAAAAGAGGAATCAAGATCGATGTCAAACGTCTTTCCATGCTGCTTGACTGCCCGATCATTGAGACATCCGCACTGAAAGGTGAGGGGCTTGACAGACTGATCGATGAAGCAGTCAAAACAGCAAAGAAGAGCAGCGTTGATCTTCCGAAGGAGATCTTTTCAAAGGAGATGGAAGAAGCTGTCAGCGAAGTAAAAAAGGTTCTTCCGGAATCCATCACCGAAGATAAGAAAAGATGGTATGCAGTCAAATTCCTTGAAAATGACGAGAAGGTAAAGGAATCCACAAAGCTTTCTGTCTCTGCACAGTCTGTTGTAGACAGTAAACGTCAGGCTCTTGAGAAAAAGCATGATGACGACATGGAAAGTATTGTGACAGATGAGAGATATACTTTCATTCAGAAGATTGTAAATACAACAGTTAAAAAAGGCAAAGACAAACTGACAGTGTCTGATAAGATCGACCGTATCGTTACCAACCGTATTCTTGGTATTCCGATTTTTATCGCGATCATGTGGCTTGTATATTATGTATCTGTAACAACAGTAGGTACATTCGTGACAGACTGGACAAATGATGTATTTGTAGTAGCTGTTCAGGATTTCTTCAGTAACATTCTTGGAAGCATCGGTGCCGGAGATATGGTGCAGGGACTTGTCGTTGACGGTATTGTCGGTGGTCTTGGTGCAGTACTTGGATTTGTTCCGCAGATGGCGATCCTGTTTTTGTTCCTGTCTATTCTTGAAGACTGTGGTTACATGGTACGTATCGCATTTGTTATGGACCGTGTATTCCGTCATTTCGGACTTTCCGGTAAGAGCTTCATTCCGCTTCTGATCTCTTCAGGCTGCGGTATTCCTGGAATCATGGCTTCCAAAACTATCGAGCAGGATAATGACAGACGTCTTACCATTATGACAGCAACCTTTATTCCATGTGGCGCAAAGCTTCCGGTCATCGCACTTATGGGCGGTGTGATCGCAGGTGAGACCGCAGGATATGCAGAGAGCTCCTTTATCGCTCCTCTGATGTACTTCATCGGTATTGTAGCTGTACTTGTAGCTGCGATCATCCTTAAGAAAACAAAACCGTTCTCCGGTAAACCGGCTCCGTTCGTAATGGAGCTTCCACAGTATCATGTTCCGCAGGTTAAAACAGTTCTTCTTCATGTATGGGAAAGACTGAAAGGCTTTATCATCAAAGCCGGTACAATCCTGTTCCTTGCCTGCGTAGTTATGTGGTTCCTCGGTGGATTTGGATTCACAGATGGCGGTTTTGGTATGGTAGAAGACAGTGCAGACAGCCTTATGGCAGCAATCGGTGGTGTGATCGCTCCGATCTTTGCGCCGCTTGGATTTGGTGAGTGGCAGCCGGTAGCAGCTTCTATCTCCGGATTTACAGCAAAAGAAGCAATTGTATCTACCATGGGTGTCCTGGCAAATGTAGCCGGTGATACAGAAGATGCGGTAAACGTTGCAGCTGGTGTTGCATCCTGGTTCCCGACAGGAATCGCTGCATTCTCCTTCCTGATGTTCAACCTTCTTGATTCTCCTTGCCTTGCAGCAATTGCAACCATGGCAAAAGAGATGAACAGCAGAAAGTGGTTCTGGTTCGCAATTATTTTCCAGAATGTTTTCGCTTACCTTGTTTGCCTGTGCTTCTATCAGATTGGTTCTTTTGTAACCGGCGGAGCATTTGGCATTGGTACTGTAGCAGGATTTGTGGTTCTGATCGTAATGCTGTTTATGTTGTTCAGACCAGATCCGTACAAAGATCAGAAAGTTTACGCAAAACGTTCTGTATCTGCAGCCTGATAGAAAATAAAGATGGCGGGGCAAACCCCCTTGGATATGATATAATAAATGCTGGATACGGATCGTGTCCGGCATTTATTTCCATACAGTTATGAGTACTGTGAACGGAGTGAACAGTAACGTACTGTATGGTCTGATGAGAGAGGATGAGAAAAATGCTTGCAAATATTATAATTATGGTACTGATCCTTGGATATTGTGCCTTTCTGATCTACAAAAGTATAAAGAACAGCAAAGAAGGTAAGCATATGGGCTGCAGCGGATGCAGTGGAAACTGCGGCAGCTGCTGTGGCTGCAGCGGCGCTGCGTTTAAGGGGAATGTACAGACCGCCGGCAAAAAGAAACAACTGAGATAGGAGGCGTTCTGAGTTGGGAAATTCAACAGGTTCTACTATGTATATGTTCGGAACAGTTATAGTTGTTTATATTGTTTGTGTGCTGATCTATCAGGGATATCTCTGGATCAGGAAGAAGAAAGAACAAAAGCGAGATGAAGATTTCAAAAGAGGTGACAAGTAATGACTGACATAATTATTGTACTGATCGTAGTTGTTTTACTTGGACTTGCACTGAAAGGTTCTGTGAAACATTTTAAAGGAGAGGGTGCCTGCTGTGGAGGCGGCGGTGGAAGCATCTCCGTGGATGTTCCGCAAAAAACGCTGGAGAATCCGATTCTTGGCAAAAAGACAGTCAAAATTTCCGGAATGCACTGTGAGCATTGTGTCAAAGCTGTCACAGAAGCAATCAACAAGATTGACGGTGCAGCTGCAAAGGTAGATCTTTCCAGAAATGAGGCAGTGGTTTCCTATGACAGGGAACTGGATGATGAGATTCTCAGAAGGACAGTCAGAGATGCCGGATACAGAGTAGCAAGTATCCACTGATGCATAAAAACAGCAGAAACCGTATATGTTAATAGTAAATATGATGAAAAGACTGGAATACAAAAAGCCAGTCTTTTTTTACGTTTATATGGAGGGATTGACATGTGGGGATTTTTGACAGCACTTATTTCAGGTGCACTGATGAGTATTCAGGGGGTTTTTAACACAGAACTGACAAAGCAGAGCAGTTTATGGGTATCAACGGGATGGGTGCAGCTTTCGGCGTTTGCAGTCTGCATTCTGGCGTGGCTTTTTACGGGAAGACAGAGCGTGTCGCTATTATGGCAGGTGGAAAATAAATATATATTGTTTGGAGGTGTGCTGGGTGCTTTTATCACGATTACTGTAATTCAGAGTATGGGAGCACTGGGACCGGCGAAAGCCGCCATGCTTATTGTAGTATCCCAGCTGATAGTGGCATATCTGATCGAACTGCTGGGATTTTTTGGTGTGGATAAGGAGCCTTTTGAATGGAGAAAGCTTCTGGGAATGCTGATCGCGATAGGCGGGATCATTATCTTCAAGTGGCAAAAATAGAAGTTTCCTATTGTAAAACACAGGGGAATTCGGTAAAATAAGACATGGTCAGGTATACAATCGGGGAGACCGCTCTAATATAGAAAGGAGTGGACCGATATTACCGAAAAATCAATAAAAATTTACAGTATGGTGTTGTTGAGCATTGTGCTGGCTGCAGGAGTTTTTTGTGCAGGGTGCAGTTCTGCAAAAGATGAAATTCTGCTGGAAGAGCAGGAGGGTATCTCGGAATCGGAGAATCAAAAAGTTCCAAAGGAAGCTCCTGAAATAAGTGAGGTGCCGGAGGTGACACAGGAACCACAGCAGATTTTTGTAGATGTCTGTGGTGCTGTAAATCAGCCCGGAGTCTATGAGATGGATCCGGACAGTCGTGTGTTTCAGGCAATTGAGGCTGCTGGAGGAATGAGGGAGGATGCTTCCGGTATTTCTGTAAATCAGGCTCAGACGCTCAGCGACGGGCAGCAGATCTATGTGCCGACAGTTCAGGAGGCAGAGGAAGGAAAACTTGTTCCGCAGACTTTTGAGACACAGGAAACAGAAACCGGAATGGATGCCGCTTCAGAGGATGGACTTGTTGATCTGAACACGGCAGATGCCCAGACGCTTAAAACATTGTCTGGTATCGGAGATTCCAAGGCGCAGGCAATTCTCGCGTACAGGGAAGAACATGGGGCTTTTTCCAGTATTGAGGAGATTATGCAGGTACCAGGCATCAAAGAAAGCACTTTTTCAAAGATAAAGGATAAGATTGCAGCAAAATAAGGAGAGTAGAATGAGCAGAAAAGTTTTAGTAGTAGATGACGAAAAACTGATCGTAAAAGGAATCCGCTTTAATCTGGAGCAGGACGGAATGGAAGTGGACTGTGCTTACGACGGAGAAGAAGCCGTGGAGAAAGCAAAGGAGAATAAGTATGATATTATTCTTCTGGATCTGATGCTGCCAAAGATGGACGGCCTGGAGGTGTGTCAGCAGATCAGAGAATTTTCCAATGTGCCGATCGTTATGCTTACTGCCAAAGGCGAAGATATGGATAAGATCCTGGGACTGGAATATGGTGCGGACGATTATATCACCAAGCCATTCAATATTCTTGAGGTCAAGGCACGTATCAAGGCGATCATGCGCCGTGCCCGTTCTGAACATGAAGAAAAAGAAAAAGCAAAGACGATTCAGGCAGGCGATCTGAAGCTGGACTGTGAGAGCCGTCGGGTATTTATCGCAGACAGAGAAATCAATCTGACTGCAAAGGAATTTGATGTGCTGGAACTTCTGGTATTCAATCCAAATAAGGTTTACAGCCGTGAGAATCTTCTCAATATTGTATGGGGCTATGAATATCCGGGAGATGTTCGTACAGTTGATGTACATATCCGCCGTCTCCGTGAAAAAATCGAGGCTAATCCCAGTGAGCCGAAATATGTACACACCAAATGGGGTGTAGGATATTATTTTCAGGCCTGATCCATGGTGACCAAAAAAAAGACAAAATTTTTTAGAAGTCTGCGTTTTCGTATCTTTGTTATCCTTATCATTCTGGGAATCGTGCCGGGAATTATCGTGACACAGCTGATGATATACTATTATGAAAACCAGGCAGAGGAAATAAGTGTGAGTGCTGTCCGTACCGAATGTGAGATCCTCTGTGATCAGATCATCAAGGAGAATTATCTTAATGATCCCAGTTCAGAGACAGT
>CAKRTP010000030.1 GCA_934402155.1 uncultured Blautia sp.
CCCATAAAAGTCGGACCATGCATCAGGGCAAGGCGGTCATCATCACTGTAAAAAGCATCAAAAACCTTATGATTTGCGACAGTGACCGCATGCCCGATATAACCGCCGGTGAGGGCTTTTCCAAGGACCAGGATGTCCGGAAGGACAAGGTCTGCCACAAAACGGTTTCCGGTACGTCCAAAGCCGGTGGCTACTTCATCGAAGATCAGAAGGACATCATATCTGTCGCACAGTTCCCTGGCACGTTTCAGGAAGGAAATATCATACATTCTCATACCACCGGCACCCTGAAGAAGCGGTTCCACGATAAAGCAGTTCAGTCTGTCGTGGTAAAGCTCAAAGGCCTCCTCGAGAGCCGGGATTTCCGTCGGGATATGGATGACTCCTTCTTTTTTGTCGAAAGCGAAATGATAATCTTCATCATCTCCAACTTCCATTGCCTTAAATGTATCTCCGTGATAGGCATGTTCAAGAGCCAGCACCAGAGGACGTTTTCTTCCCTGATTGGTATTGTACTGGAGTGCCATCTTGAGGGAAACTTCCACTGCGACACTTCCTGAATCGGAAAAGAAACAGTAGTCCAGATCGCCTGGAAGAAATTCCTGAAGCTTTGCAGAAAGTTTTTCCACAGGTTCATGGGTGAGACCGCCGAGCATCACATGACAGAAATGATCTGCCTGCTCTTTGATGGCAGCAGTCAGCTCCGGATGTTTGTATCCATGGATCATGCACCACCAGGAAGAAATAGAATCGATCAGTTTCTGGTCTTTTGTGTAGAGATGCACACCCTCGGCGTCCAGGATTTTGTAAGGTTCTTTCATTGTTTTCATCTGTTCATAAGGATACCATATCATTTGATCTTCACCTCGTCATAAAGTGCACTCAGCACATCTGTATCTATTTCAAGTTCTTTGGCATTATCCTGTACCTTTGCAAGGACAGGAAGGCCTGTCATATGTTCACACATGAAAATATTGTCTTCTTCCATGATATTACCCGGATGGTAATGATTAAAAATAATTCCCTTAAGCGGAAGGTTATGAGCCTTCATATATTCGGCAGTCAGCACTACACTGTTGATCGTGCCAAGTCCTGCATCGGCAACCAGGATGCTGGAAAGACTGAATTCCCGGATTACATCCTCAAGCTGGAGCTTTCGTTCATCAAAGCAGAGCGGACAGAGGATCCCGCCGCTTCCTTCCATGGTGATAAGATCATATTTCTTTGAAACTTCTTCAAAACCTTCTCGGACAACTGCAAGATCAACGGGATTCCCCTCGACTCTGGAAGCCAGATGCGGTGACCAGGCATTCTCATATACATAGGGACACATTTCATCAAGCGGCTGAGAGATTCCGGATATCTGCTGAACAAAAAGTGCATCGCCGGGAATCAGACGGCCGTCTGCCCTGCGGTCATTTCCACTCATGGCAGCCTTGTAATAAGCTGGGTTTTTGCCCGCCTGTGCAAGCTTTTTGACGATCAGTCCGGCGATGAAGGTCTTGCCGATATCTGTTCCGGTTCCGGTGAGAAAAATTGCTTTGCTCATTTTTATTTTACACTTCCTTCCAGTATTCAGGAGTTACATCACGTCCCATGTCAGTGAGCATCCTGCGGTCACTTCGGATCGTGGCACAGGCAACGGTAGTGAGCATATTTCCGGTGATGGAAGCGGAGGCTCCGGCTTTGAAAGCAGTTTCCCCGTCATTTGTAAGAAGTGCACGGCCGGCAGCAAGACGGATATTGGCTTCCGGGTTGATATAGCGGAAGAACGCGATTGTCCGGAGAATATCAGCTTCACAGAGGGAAGGAAGATTTTCCAGAGGAGTTCCCGGGATCGGCATCAGTGCATTGATCGGGATGGAATCAATTCCGAGCTCTGCAAGACTGATTGCCATATCAAGACGGTCTTCCCAGGTCTCTCCCATGCCGATGATACCGCCGGAGCAGGCACACATCCCCTCGGCTTTGACTTTTTTGAGAGTTTCGATCTTCATGTCATAGGTATGTGTTGTGCAGATGTTCGGAAAATTTCTGCGTGAGGTTTCGATATTATGGTGGTAGCTGGTCACACCTGCCTCATGGAGGCGGTGAAGCTGTTCTGCGGAGATAAATCCCATGGAAGCGCAGAGGTCGATCCTGCATTCTCTGTGCATAGTCTCATAAGCATGGATTGCCTGGTCGAATTCTTTTCCTGTCAGGGCTTTTCCGGCGGTGACGATGGAAAAACGGTCGACACCTTCAGACTCGTTCATCTTACAGGCTTCGAGGATTTTTTCCTCCGGAAGAAAATCGTAAACTTCGCAGGAAGTATGGTGGTGTGCGGACTGTGCACAGTATTTACAGTCTTCCGGGCATCTGCCGCTGCGGCCGTTGATGATCGAGCAGAGATCTACTTTATCTCCGATACAGGCCTTGCGGATGCGGTCTGCACCTTCGCATAATTCATCCAGATCGCAGGTGAGAAAAAAGGAAAGATCATCTTCTCTTGTGATCCTGCGTCCGTCAATAATTTCCTGGGCTAAAGTAAGTGGGTTCATTTTGCTGTTTCCTCCGTATGTAATAAAGTTATATCTGAATCAGAAAGGTACTGGAGCACGACCGGACGCACACGTCTGGCAATAAATGCACCAAGGATGCTGAGTGCGATATCGCCAGGTACTGCTAGAAGAAAGCAGTAGAGGATGAGCGGCCAGATTCCGATCGGCGTGTTGATCACATAGTTGCAGATCACATAATAATAGATCATACCGCAGGCATAGACGACCATAAGTCCGGCAAGATTTGCGAGCAGATAGCGGAAAATGGTCTTTTTCTTAAGATGTTCTGCGATACGGCCTGTCACATAGGTTCCAAGACAGAAACCAATGATATAACCGAAGCTTGGCTTGAAGACATACCAGAGACCGCCGCCCTCGGAGAAAATCGGGAGTCCTGCAAGTCCCAGAAGCATATAGGCAGCGACGGAGATCGTTCCCCGCTTCGAACCAAGCAGCAGTCCTGCAAGCATGGTAAACAGATACTGAAGAGTAAAAGGAACCACCGGTACGGGGATTTTGATAAAAGCCCCCACTGCGATCAGGGCGGTAAAAAGGCTGCAGTAGATTAAAGTTCTTGTTTTAGACATATGTAAACCTCCAAAATCTTTATGGTTTACAATTTTAAAGTAAAGCAGATAAATTGTCAACTTATAAAATAAAAAAGTTTACAATTGCATTAAAAGGAAAACAACGACTTCAAAGAAAGTCAGGATTTCGTAAAAAATGGTCAAAATATCGCTGGTATTTTTCTGGTAAAAATATTATGATAAAATTCCAAGTTATATTTTAACAGGAGAAAATGTATGAGACCATCATTCAAAAGAACCATGTACGCCTGCTTCGTAGGCTACATCGTGCAGGCAATCGTCAACAATTTTGTTCCGTTACTGTTCGTAACATTTCAGAAGAGCTATCAGATACCGCTATCAAAGATCACCTTGCTGATCACCATCAACTTTATGATCCAGCTTCTGATCGATCTTCTTTCAGCCGGCTTTGTAGATAAGATCGGATATAAGGCATCGGTAACGATCGCACATATCTGTTCTGCAATCGGTCTGTTTGCACTGACGATCCTTCCGGAAGTTATGGCAGAGCCATTTACCGGCATTCTGATCGCAGTTGCGATCTACGCAATCGGCGGCGGACTTCTGGAGGTACTGATCAGCCCGATCATCGAGGCCTGCCCGACAGACAACAAAGAAAAAGCAATGAGCCTTCTGCATTCGTTTTACTGCTGGGGACATGTGGGAGTGGTACTGATCTCCACAATCTTCTTCAGTACATTTGGAATTGCAAACTGGAAGATCCTTGCACGCATCTGGGCGATCATCCCGGTACTTAATGGAATCGTATTTCTGACTTCCCCGATCTATTCCCTGCATGAAGAAGGAGAGAAGGGACTTTCTATCAGAGAACTTTGCTCCATGAAGATCTTCTGGGTTGTGATGCTGATGATGACCTGTGCAGGAGCGAGTGAACAGGCAGTGAGCCAGTGGGCATCTACTTTTGCAGAGGAAGGGCTCAAAGTCAGCAAGACCGTCGGAGATCTGGCAGGACCGATGGCATTCGCAGTCCTGATGGGACTGGCAAGACTTCTTTATGGAAAGTACGGAGAGAAGATCGATCTGAGACGCTTTATGACATACAGCAGTATTCTCTGTGTGATCTCTTATCTCTGCATCGCTTTTGTACCGGTTCCGATGCTCAGTCTCGTCAGCTGTGCTGTCTGTGGATTTTCTGTCGGGATAATGTGGCCGGGAACATTCAGTATTGCGTCGGCGTCCATTCGTGGCGGAGGTACGGCAATGTTTGCCTTGCTTGCCCTTGCGGGAGATCTCGGCTGCTCCGGTGGTCCGACACTTGCCGGATTTGTGTCCAGCAGTGTTGGAAATAATCTGAGAATGGGGATTCTTGCGGCGGTTGTATTCCCGGTACTTCTGCTTATCGGAATTCAGATATGCAAGAAAAGTCAAAAGAACTGAATAAAAAACGATAAGATCTGACAGAAAGATGTTATACAGAAAAAGTCTGGATGTCTGAGACAGGAACTGCTTCAATGTTTTATAAATGACATTGAAGATGACAGTACATAGTCTCAGAATCCAGACTTTTTTTACTTTATTAGGAAATTACTTCGTAATGTTCCAATAAAGATGATGAAATGTTACATAGAAGCAATTGCCTCGCGTGCATGTTCCACAAACATTGCACGGATTCCCGGATATTCACCAAGTCCTTTCAAAACAGGACAGACTTCAAATCCGGCTTCCTTAAACTGACAGACCCAGGAATCCGGGGAATCTCCAGCCATATCGTTGTGTGCATGATCACCTGCTACGATCATAAACGGTGTCATATAGATCTTTGATGGCTGGAAAGCAGTTACTTCTCTGACAAGATCATGGATCGTCGGTTCAGCCTCTACCGTTCCGATGAAGACATTGGAATGTCCTGAAGATTTAAACTTCTTATCCAGTCCTGCATAAACAACATTGACCTGATGCGTGGTACCATGGCCCATAAGTACCAGAGCCTCCGGATCTCTCAGATCAGAAAATTCAGAATTTACAGCTTCGATCGCTTTTTGCTCATCCTCCGGTGAGGTCAGAAGAGGAGTACCGAAGACAATTTTGTCAAAAGATTCTTTATAAGAAAGAACTTCTTCCTTCATAACATTATTCTCGATACCGTCCAGGATATGTGTCGGCTGTACAACCACCTCCCGGATCCCGTCTGCGATCATCTGCTCCATGGCTTCCCTGACAGTAGGAACGATATAATTGTCCCTCTTTTTAAGAACAGAGATGATCATCTTGCTGGTCCATGCCCGATAGATCCGTCGATCTACAAAAGCTTCGGCAATATCCTGCTCGATTTTTTCTATGGTAGCTTTGCGGGAGGCTTCGTAACTGGTTCCAAAGCTTACGACCAGGACTGCCTTGTCTGTTTGCTGATTCATAAAAATTCATTCTCCTAATTTTAGATTTTCCGCGTATAGTAAAAATAGACATCAAAATTATACTATAGTATAAAAAAAAGTTCAATTTTTTTCCGGAAACCTATTGACATTTTGAGGAAAAAGTAATAGCATACTAAACATATCAAAGAGGTATGTTAATAGAAAATACATATTAATCACAGAAGGGCGGTAATCACCATGGCAAACATTTATAAAGGAACACTGGGGCTGATCGGAAACACTCCACTTGTAGAAGTCACCAACATAGAGAAGGAACTTGGACTGGAAGCTACTGTTCTTGTGAAGCTGGAATATTTCAATCCGGCAGGCAGCGTCAAGGACAGAATTGCCAAAGCAATGATCGAAGATGCTGAAGCGAAGGGAATCCTCAAGGAAGGCGCAGTCATCATCGAGCCTACATCCGGAAATACAGGTATCGGCCTTGCGTCCATTGCAGCTGCGAAGGGCTACAGAATCATTCTCACCATGCCGGAAACCATGAGCATTGAGCGCAGGAACATTCTTAAGGCATACGGTGCAGAGCTGGTTCTGACAGAGGGTGCCAAGGGAATGAAAGGAGCAATCAGCAAAGCAGAGGAGCTTGCAAAAGAAATTCCAAACAGCTATATCCCGGGACAGTTTGTGAACCCTGCGAATCCCGCAGCGCATAAAGCGACTACAGGACCTGAAATCTGGAATGATACAGACGGAAAAGTAGATATCTTTGTAGCTGGTGTCGGCACAGGCGGAACTCTTACAGGAACAGGTGAATACCTCAAAGAACAGAATCCGGATATCAGGATCGTAGCAGTAGAGCCGGCAACTTCCCCGGTACTTTCAGAAGGAAAAGGCGGACCGCATAAAATTCAGGGTATCGGAGCCGGATTTGTTCCTGAAGTACTAAATACACAGATTTATGACGAGATCATGCCGATCGACAATGAAGTATGCTTCACAACAGCGAAACTTCTGGCGAAGAAAGAGGGAGTTCTTGTAGGTATCTCCTCAGGAGCTGCACTTTATGCGGCAATTGAACTTGCAAAACGTCCGGAGAATAAAGGCAAGACTATTGTAGCACTGCTTCCGGATACAGCAGACAGATATTACTCCACCGCATTATTTACAGAATAAAGGAACACCAGGGTTAAAAACTGCAAAAGACGTTCGTGCTTGCACGATAAGGCTTTTGAGTTTGGAACCCGCCGTGGTACATAATATAGCAACAAAAAATCAAAAAAACAGAAAAGAGGACTAGATTTATGGGCGAGAAAATCACAAGAGAGAATAGAAAATTCAAATTCGAAACACTTCAGCTTCACGTAGGACAGGAACAGCCGGATCCGGTTACCGATGCAAGAGCAGTTCCGATCTACCAGACATCTTCTTATGTATTCCGCAACTGTGACCATGCAGCTGCCCGCTTTGGCCTTGCAGATGCAGGTAACATCTATGGTCGTCTGACAAACCCGACCGAGGATGTTTTTGAAAAAAGAATCGCAGCACTTGAAGGCGGTTCCGCAGCTCTGGCAGTTGCTTCCGGTGCAGCAGCGATCACTTATACGATCGAGAATCTTGCACAGCAGGGAGACCATATCGTAGCAGCAAAGAATATTTACGGCGGAACAACAAACCTTCTTGAGCATACTCTTCCGGCATATGGTATCACGACAACATTTGTAGATATCTTTAATCTTGAAGAGGTAGAGAATGCGATCCAGGACAACACAAAGGCACTTTACATCGAAACTCTTGGAAATCCGAACTCTGACGTTGTTGATGTCGAAGCATGCGCAAAGATTGCTCACAAACACCAGATTCCTCTTGTTGTAGACAATACTTTTGCAACACCTTATCTTGTAAGACCGATTGAATATGGTGCAGATATTGTCGTTCATTCTGCGACAAAATTCATCGGTGGTCATGGAACTACGATCGGTGGTGTGATCATTGAAGGCGGTAAATTTGACTGGGAAGCTTCCGGCAAATTCCCGTCTCTGACAGAACCAAACCCGAGCTATCATGGAATCAGCTTCACAAAAGCCTGCGGACCAGCTGCTTTTGTTACAAAGATCCGTGCAATCCTTCTCCGTGATACAGGTGCGACTATCTCTCCGGTAAGTTCATTTATCTTCCTTCAGGGACTTGAGACACTGTCTCTTCGTGTAGAGCGCCATGTGGAAAATGCACTCAAGGTTGTTCAGTATCTGAACAATCATCCGCAGGTGGAAAAAGTACATCATCCGTCCGTGACAGACGATGAGAGCCAGAAAGCCCTGTATAAGAAATACTTCCCGAACGGCGGAGGTTCCATCTTCACATTTGAGATCAAAGGAGATGCACAGACAGCCAAAGATTTTATTGACAACCTGGAACTGTTTTCTCTGCTTGCAAATGTAGCAGATGTTAAATCACTGGTGATCCATCCGGCAACCACCACCCACAGCCAGTGCACAGAAGAAGAACTTCTGGATCAGGGTATCAAACCGAACACGATCCGTCTTTCTATCGGAACGGAAAACATCGATGATATCATTCAGGATCTGGATGAAGCTTTTAAGGCAATCCGATAATTGAAATTCTGTAAAAAAACCAGATATGGTCTCATTGCACTGATGGATCTGGCTGCACAGCCATCTGACATGCCAATAGCCCTGAAAACCATAGCTGAGAGAAATGATATTTCTCTTCAGTTTCTGGAACACATATTTGCCTCATTTCGAAGGACAGGTATTGTAAAAAGTGTCAAAGGCTCCCAGGGAGGCTATAATCTGGCGAAGGCTGCTGACGAGATCACTGTTGCATCCGTGGTGGAGGCCCTGGAGGGAAACTATCATCTTGAAGATGAGGATGTCGTGGCGGAAAACAGCTATAAAGGAATCTCGGATACGATTCAGAAGCTGGTGGTGGATACCGTCAATCAGGAACTCGATCAGATTCTGTCAAATCTGACTTTGGCACAGATGAGCGGATATTATACCGATCATTATGAAAAACAGGAAATGTACTATATCTGAAAAAGGTAATTGTTCACAGAGTGGACAGCAATAAAGAGACCGGAGGTTTCAGGCAGTGTCCTGTCCTCCGGTTTCTGATTTCAGAGATATTATTACTTCAAGAGGAACAACTATGTCTATCAAAAAAATCGCAGAAAAAGCAGGAGTATCTATCTCTACTGTATCCAGAATATTAAACCGTCCGGATTATAAATGCTCAATTCCCGGTCTTCGCGAAAAGGTCTGGGAGATCGCCATGGAAATGGACTATGTCCCAAATGAGGCGGCGAGAAACCTAAAGAAAGGAAAACAGTCCAGAGACAGCAGAATCTGGTATATCAATGTACTGATGACAAGAACGGATGAGTCCCGGACAGATCCTTTTTTTACAGAACTTCTCCGTGTGGTGGAGAGCGAGATCCATGAGCACAACTGTATTCTCTCAAAGGTGTGGCATATGCCGTTTTTTTCAGATGACCGAAAATGCCGCAGGGAAAATCTTGACCAGATCATTCAGGGAATGTATACTGAGACAGAAGGAAAACAGGATGGACTGATCGTAATCGGCCGCTGTAATCCTCTGGCTCTTAAAAAATTAAATCAGAAATATCGCAGCGTAGTATCTGTCAATCGAAATTCTACCAATTATGAGGTGGACGAGGTGCTTTGTGACGGCAGGAAAATTGCCTCAATGGCAGTGGAACATCTTATTTCTCTTGGTCATAAAAACATAGGATATGTTGGAAACTGTCGAAATGAAGATCGATATACAGGTTATCTTGACACGCTTAAGAAACATGATCTTGATGTTGTTCCGGACTATGTTGCGGAGACAGATCAGACTGAAAAAGAAGGCTATGAGGCCATGAAAAAGTTTCTCAGATCAGATGACTGTCCGACTGGTATTTACTGTGCCAATGATATTACTGCTGTTGGAATGCTGAAATATCTGGGTCGCTGTCGGAATCTTTATTTTACACCTTCGATCATAGCGAGTGATGATATTGAGGAGGCACAGTATACGAAACCGATGCTGACGACAGTAGGACTTCCCAGGGCGGAGATGGGGAAATTTGCACTTTATCTTCTTCTGGACCGTATGAAGGGCGGGCACAGCGGAGTTGTCCGCATGGAATTGTCAGGACATCTGATGATTCGGAACAGCTGCTCTCATGTTTCTGAAAGTACATGGAGTGATTACTGCATATAATGATACCAGGGATTGTGGGAGTGCAGTGCACGTAACAATCCGTAGGTATCATAGTCGGGGGCTTTTGACCCCGACTTCATATAATAATTATAAGGAAGAACAGTATGTGTATTAGAACAATCGAAGAATTACAGGAAGATACAAGAGAAAAACAGATCATTGATATCCGCGACAGGGCGGATTTTGAAAAAGAGACTTATCCTGGTGCTGTCAATATCTACTGGGAAGAATTTGAAGAACATATGGATGAGATCTGTAAGGACTGTCCTGTCTATCTGATCTGCTACACGGGGCAGAAGAGTGATGAGATCGCAGAGGAGCTGACAGAACAGGGGTATGAGATCTACAGCATCAAAAATGGCTATCGTGCATGGCTTCGTATCAAACTGAGCAAACTGATGTCTGATCATAATGAGGCCGAGCAGCGTACCAGGGACATCGAGCGCAGCATTATCAAGAAATTCCGTAAGCCGATCTGGAGAAGATTTACCAAGGCGATCCGGGAATATGAACTGGTTAAGGACGGTGACAAGATCGCAGTCTGTATTTCAGGCGGCAAGGATTCCATGCTGATGGCGAAGCTTTTTCAGGAGCTTTCGCGTCACGGAAAGAAAAACTTCGAGGTCGTTTTTCTTGTAATGAATCCGGGGTACAATGAGATCAACTATCAGACGATCAAAGATAATGCCAGGATCCTGAATGTGCCGATCACCGTTTTTGAATCAGATATTTTTAATATTGTCGCATCAGAAGAACAGTCACCGTGCTATCTCTGTGCCCGTATGAGAAGAGGATACCTCTACAGCAAAGCCAAAGAACTTGGCTGCAATAAGATTGCATTGGGTCACCATTATGATGATGTCATTGAGACGATCCTTATGGGAATGCTCTATGGTGCACAGGTTCAGACTATGATGCCGAAGCTGCACAGCACTAATTTTGAGGGAATGGAACTGATCCGTCCCCTGTATCTGATCCGTGAGGCGGATATCATTCACTGGGCAAACTATAATGATCTTCACTTTATTCAGTGTGCATGCCGGTTTACTGAGCACTGTGCTTCCTGCGGCGGCACAGAGAAGGGCTCCAAGCGTGCGGAGATCAAGGAACTCATCCGTGAGCTTGCACAGAAAGATCCTGTGATCGAATATAACATTTTCCGAAGCGTGGAGAATGTCAATCTTAACACTGTCATCGGCTACAAACAGGATGGAGTGAGACATAATTTCCTGGATACCTATGATGAACAGAAATAAAAACTGAAACAGAAAGAGTCTCTGATATAGATTTTCCTGAAGAATTGTCGGGAGGGAGAACTATATTGAGAGGCTCTTTTTGTGTCTTTAAAAGAACGAGAAAACGTTTTCTAAAAAACATATTTAAAAAGTATGTTTATTGGTATATAATGCCATTAACACAGAACACAGCAGGGAGTGACAGAGATGACAAAAAAGAAATTTGGAAAAAGCTGTCTGGCAGCAGTACTTGGTATCGCAGTATTCTCAGGAGTCTGTTCCTATGATGCGGGAGCCGGATCAGATCTTCATATTGTTAATGTTTCCTATGATCCGACGAGGGAATTATATGAATCCTACAACAAAATTTTTCAGGAACACTGGAAAGAAGAAACAGGACAGGATGTAGATGTGATCCAGTCCCACGGTGGTTCCGGCAAGCAGGCACTGGAAGTGATCAACGGTCTGCAGGCAGATGTGGTGACACTGGCACTGGAATATGATGTTGATGCGATCAGGAATGCAGGAATGATCGATGAAGGCTGGAAAGAAGAACTGCCGGACGACAGTGCTCCCTACACTTCCACGATTGTATTCCTGGTGCGAAAGGGCAATCCTAAAGATATTCAGGACTGGGACGATCTTGTCAGAGATGATGTCGACGTGATCACACCGAATCCAAAGACCTCCGGAGGTGCAAGATGGAACTATCTGGCAGCCTGGGCTTATGCGGATGAGAAATATAATGGCCAGGAAGATAAGATGGAAGAATTCATAAAAAAATTATATCAGAATGTACTGGTTCTGGATTCCGGTGCAAGAAGTGCAACCACTTCTTTTGTGGAAAACGGGCAGGGAGATGTGCTGATCGCCTGGGAAAACGAAGCCTTTCTTTCTGTGCAGGACGATCCGGAGGATTTTGAGATCGTCAATCCAGGTATCAGCGTACTGGCACAGCCTTCTGTAGCGGTAGTCGATGAGGTGGCAGAAAACCGTGGTACAGCAGATATCTCAAAAGAATATCTGAATTATCTGTATTCTGATGACGCACAGAGAATCGCGGCAGATAATTATTACCGGCCGGTAAACAAGGAGATTCTGAAAGAGTACAGCGATGTATTTGATCTTACAATGGAACTGAAAACAATCGATGATTTTGGCGGCTGGCAGAAAGTGCAGGAGAAACATTTCGCAGACGGCGGGATATTTGATCAGATATACGGAAACTAGAAGACGAGGTGAACGATGATGAAAAAAAGTAAGAAAAGAGTGATACCGGGATTTGGGCTGACGATGGGTGTGACAGTCACCATGCTGAGTATTGTGGTTCTGATTCCGCTGGCATCTCTTGTTGTGTATTCTTCACAGCTTGGTCTTGGGGAATTTTTCGAAGTTATTACAAGAAAAAGAGTGCTTTCCAGCTTTTATGTCAGTTTTGTTACTGCGTTTGGGGCATCTCTTGTCAATGCTGTCATGGGACTGATCCTTGCATGGGTGCTGGTACGGTATGAATTTCCGGGAAAACGGATCATGGATGGCATGATCGAACTTCCATTTGCACTGCCGACTGCAGTTGCAGGTATTTCACTGACTTCGCTTACGGCAGATCAGGGACTGATCGGAAGCTTTTTTGCAAAATTCGGGATTAAAATTGCCTACACAAAGCTTGGAATAACCTTTGCGCTGATCTTTGTGGGAATTCCGTTTGTTGCAAGAGCAGTGCAGCCTGTTCTTGAAAAACTGGACGGATCTTATGAGGAAGCGGCGAGGGTTATGGGGGCAAAACCGGGACTTATTTTTCGAAGAGTGATCCTTCCGGAACTTCTTCCTCCGCTTCTTACCGGCACAGGGCTGGCATTTGGCCGGTGCCTGGGAGAATATGGAAGTGTTGTATTTATTGCCGGAAACAGACCTTATGAGACAGAGATCACACCGTTGATCATCATGTCAGAGCTTCAGGAATTTGATTACAAAAGCGCAACCTCGATCGCACTTGTCATGCTGATCGTGTCATTTCTTATCCTGTTTCTGATGAATCTGATGCAGGCACGTAATTCAAAAAGACTGAGAGGAGGAAATGCCTGATGGAAAAAAAGACAGAATCAGGAATCGTCAAATATCTTCTGATCGGAATCAGTGTCTTATTTCTTTTTGTGATGCTGGTACTTCCGCTGTTTGTTGTTGTGACAGAGGCCCTCAAAAAAGGCTGGGAAGTCTATATAGAGGCAGTGACAGACTCCTATACAATTTCTGCACTGATGCTTACCTTAAAAGCAACGGTGATCGCCGTTTTCTGCAATACAGTCCTTGGACTGTGTGCAGCGTGGGCAGTTACGAGATTTCAGTTCAAAGGGAAAAAACTGCTCACGACTCTGATCGATGTTCCTGTCACGGTGTCACCGATCATTGCGGGTCTTATTTATCTTCTGATCTTTGGAAAGCAGAGTATTCTTTATCCGTATCTGCAGAAAGCAGATATTCAGATCGTCTTTGCAGTTCCGGGAATTATTCTGGCCACCATATTTGTCACTTTTCCGTTTGTCTTCCGAGAACTTCTTCCGGTACTGGAATCGATTGGAACGGATGAGGAAGAGGCGGCTGCACTGATGGGGGCAAAAGGATGGACGATTTTTTCAAAAATCACCTTCCCGCATATCAGATGGGCACTTCTGTACGGAATCGTATTATGTACAGCCAGAGCCATGGGAGAATTCGGAGCAGTATCAGTTCTGTCAGGACACCTTAGAGGGCTGACAAACACATTGCCGCTGCATGTGGAAATTTTATTTAATGAATTTCAGTATGTGCCGGCATTTGCGGTATCTTCGATCCTGGTGATCATGGCAGTGATTCTTCTGATCATTCGAAGCGTGATGGAGCACAGAGGCAAAAAAGAGGAGGGCAAAGCCTGATGTACGTTGAATTAAGAAATATTAACAAAACTTTTGGAGATTATAAAGCTTCCGATGATGTTTCTTTTGGGATTGAGAAGGGGGAACTGATCGGTCTTTTGGGACCAAGCGGAAGTGGCAAGACAACAATCCTGCGTATGATCGCGGGACTGGAGCAGCCGGACAGCGGAGAAATCATCATTGACGGAAAGGTTGTAAATGATATTCCTGCCAGTGAGAGAGGGATTGGATTTGTATTTCAGAGCTATGCCCTGTTCCGTTACATGACAGTATATGACAACATTGCTTTTGGGCTGAAAGTGCAGAAAGCGGACAAGAAATATATCAGAAGCAGAGTAATGGAACTGATCGAACTGATCGGGCTGAAAGGCCTGGAAAAAAGGTATCCAAGTCAGCTCTCAGGCGGACAGAGACAAAGGGTTGCTTTTGCCAGGGCACTGGCTCCGAATCCACAGCTCCTTCTCCTTGACGAACCGTTTGCAGCGATTGATGCCAAAATCCGTCAGGAACTGCGTACCTGGCTTAAGGACATGATCGAAAAACTGGGAATCACCAGTATCTTTGTGACACATGACCAGGATGAGGCAATTGAAGTGGCGGATGAGATCATCATCACAAATAAGGGACATATTGAGCAGATGGGAAGTCCGGTCGAAGTATATCAGAGCCCGGAAACAGCCTTCAGTGCATCATTTTTTAGTCAGGCGGCAACGGTAAAAGATTATCAGATGTTTCATTATTTTGAAGACATCCCGGGGGCAGAATATGCGATCATCCGTCCGGAATTTGTCAAGGTGACCAGGAAGAATGAGGTGCAGAAGTATAAAAGTTCGGCCTCTGAGGCAAAAGTCGAGAGAGTGGCATTTCGCGGCAGTTATTTTGAACTGGGCCTGAAAGTGGGAGATATCACTTTAAGCGCCAAAAGAGGCCTGGATGAGCCTCTGGTACACCAGGGAGAAAAGGTGGATGTGTTTGTACAAAGGCTTTTTGCCATCAAAGAAAACAAGGTTTATGCACTGGAGAACAGTTCTATAAGAGAAGATTATCTGGTAATCTGACAGGATAGTGCTTGAAATCCCTATAACCTTGTAGTATAATAGGTATATGGAGGGATTTACATGAAAATATCAACAAGAGGACGCTATGCCATCCGTGTCATGCTGGATCTGGCAGAGCATAATACAGGAGAATATATTCCATTGATGGATATTGCAAAGAGACAGGAGATTTCAGAGAAATATCTGGAATCCATCGTTTCTGTTTTAAGCAAACAGAAATTTGTAAAGGCACTCAGAGGCAAGGGCGGCGGTTATCGTCTTGCAAGGACACCTTCTGAGTATACGATCGGAAGTATTTTGAGGATCACAGAGGGTTCCATGGCACCAGTTGCCTGCCTGGATGATCACCCGAACCAGTGTGAGAGAGCTTCTTCCTGCAGGACACTTCAGATGTGGGAAGGTTTTTATAAGCTGATCAATGAATATTTTGACGGGATCACACTGGAGGATCTTCTTGATCAGAATGCAGACATGGGTGACTATGTGATCTGACAGTTGTACGGAATAAGGCGGCAGAACATATCAAGACAGCTAAAGATGTGTTCTGCTGCTTTTGTTTTGCGTAACAGAAAAAATGAAAAAAATGGAAAAAACATATATTACATATTGACATAGTATGTTTGTAGGTATATAGTAATACCATCAAAACAGCAAAGCAAAATAAAGGAGCACAGGAATGAAAGAATACGGTTTTAATACAACTTTGCTTCATGGAAGCGAGGACAGTAATCCTTATGGTGCGACACAGGTACCGGTCTACCAGTCCAGTGCATTCCGTCATGATACAGCAGAGGAACTGGAGAAGATCTTTGCAAACAAATGTGCAGGATATTCTTACACAAGAATCAGTAATCCTACGGTTGAATCTTTCGAGAAGCGGATGACGAAACTGGAAGGCGGAGTTGGAAGTGTGGCATGTTCCTCCGGAATGGCAGCACTGTCCATGGCACTGATGAACATTCTCGGAAATGGTGATCATGTCGTGGCAGCAGCCGGACTTTACGGTGGGACTGTAGAACTTCTGGATGAGCTTAAAGCATACGGGATTACAACATCTTATGTACAGGAAAATACTCCGGAAGCTTTTGAGGCGGCGATCAGACCTGAGACAAGAGTTGTTTTTGCAGAGACGATCGGCAATCCGAAACTGGATGTCACAGACATTGAGGGAGTGGCGGAGATTGCACACAGGAGAGGGCTTCCGTTTCTGGTAGACAATACGGTCGCAACACCGTATCTGATCAATCCGCTGAAGCTCGGAGCTGATATCGTGATCCATTCCTCCTCCAAATACATAAACGGGAGCAGTGATGCGATCAGCGGTATTCTGATCAGCAGCGGCAGATTTCAATGGGATCCGGAGAAATATCCTGCAATGGCAGAATTTAAGAAGTTCGGTCCGTTTGCCTATCTTGCAAAACTGCGAAACGGTCTGTTCCGGAGCATGGGAGCCTGTCTTGCACCGCAGAATGCTTTTCTCAATAATCTGGGACTTGAAACCCTGGGACTTCGAATGCAGCGCCATTGCAGCAATGCCATGGAACTGGCAGAGTTCCTTCAGGGACTGGGACACGGGATTACCGTTTCTTATCCGGGTCTTAA
The DNA here is from genome assembly GCA_934402155.1 of uncultured Blautia sp. GTDB lineage: Bacteria > Bacillota > Clostridia > Lachnospirales > Lachnospiraceae > Blautia_A. Next base: position 16,513 of record CAKRTP010000030.1, read on the forward strand.
AGATCATCCATATCATGAGATCGCGGCAAAGCAGTTCCATGGTGGATTTGGAGCGATCATTACTCTGAGAACAGGAAGCAAGGAAAGAGCCTTTCATATTTTAAACGAACTGAAGCTTCCCTGGCTGGTATCCAATATCGGGGATACCAAGACACTGGTGATCCATCCGTCAAGCACCATTGCAGCACATCTTTCCGATGAAGAAAAAGAACTTTCAGGTGTGTATGACGATATGATACGGATCAGCGTGGGAATTGAAGATATCGAAGATCTGAAAGAAGATTTCAGACGAGTGACAGAAGGAGAATAAAATGGCGAAAGTAGATTATGCAACATTAAAAAAGGGCGGTTTTATGCGCCAGAAACAGAAGAATAATTTTTCACTGCGTCTTGCCTGTGTCGGAGGAACACTGACAGCGGAAAATCTCAGGAAGATCGCAGAAGTTGCTGATAAATTCGGAGATGGATATGTACATCTCACTTCCAGGCAGGGAGTTGAGATCCCGTTTATCAAATTAAATGACATTGATGATGTGACAGCAGATCTTGCAACAGGCGGCTGCAAACCTGGTGTCTGCGGGCCGAGAGTGCGAACAGTAACTGCCTGTCAGGGAAATGCAGTCTGTCCGAGTGGAAACATCAACAGTTATGATATTGCAGTGAAATTAAACGACAGATATTTCGGAAGAGAGCTTCCTCATAAATTCAAATTTGGTGTGACAGGATGTCAGAACAACTGTCTTAAAGCAGAGGAGAATGATGTAGGAATCAAGGGAGCAGCACAGATTTCCTGGAAAGAAGATTCCTGTATCCACTGCGGTGTCTGCGAAAAAGCCTGCCGTGAAGAAGCAATTTCCTTCAAGGACGACAAACTTGTGATAGAGACCGACAAATGCAGCTACTGCGGACGCTGTGCAAAATCCTGTCCGGTAGATGCCTGGGATGTAGAGGAAGCATATCTTGTATCCTTTGGAGGTACTTTTGGAAATCATATCAGCAAGGGACAGGAATTACTTCCACTGATCACTTCCGAAGAACAGCTTTTCCGTGTGACAGACGCAGCAATCCAGTTCTTTGCAGATCATGCAAAAGCAGGTGAGCGTTTTAAATTTACCATTGACAGAGTTGGAGAAGATAAACTGTATGAAGTACTGAAAGGAGCGTATGATGGCTGATTATAAAATCGATGATACCATAGATATTACAGATGTTGTGTGTCCGGTAACCTTTGTCAAGGCAAAGGTTGCGCTGGAAGAACTGGATGACGGACAGATCCTTGCAGTCCGCATGAACAACGGTGAGCCGGTGCAGAATGTACCGAGAAGCATTAAGGAAGAGGGACACCAGATCCTGAAGCTTAACGATAATGGAGATGATACGTTCACTCTGATCGTCAGGAAAGTGGAGGACGAATGAGATGGCACTGAGGATCAATGCAGAGAACTTTGAAGAAAAAGTATTAAAGGCAGATAAGCCGGTTCTTGTCGATTTTTATTCCGACACCTGTATTCCGTGCAAACAGATGGCAGGCATCCTCGGTGATATTGAGGATGAGAACGAAGATGATATTGAGATTTATAAAGTTAATGTAAATTATGACAAGGCACTGGCAGAGGAATACAAAGTCATGTCCGCCCCGACCGTCATCTGTTTCGTAAACGGCGAACAGAAAGGCAAGGTGGTCGGGCTGAAAGAGCCGGAGGAAATCGAAGCTTTATTTGAAGAATTTGTCTGATTATTTACATATACAAGATGAAATTTGATTATTAAGGAGAAAAGAAATGTTTATCAAAGTAGCAGGAGAAAAAAAAGAATACCCGGAAGGACTTACAGTTAAAGAATTAATTGAGAAAGAAGACGTAGAGACCCCACAGTACGTTACTGTAACCATCAACGACGAATT
>CAKRTP010000031.1 GCA_934402155.1 uncultured Blautia sp.
AATCTTCAGTCCCTGTTTTTCCAGAAAGGCAGCCGCCTGTTTTTCATGACGACTGCCCGTTTTACGCTTATTGATACGCTTTCACTCTTTTCTTTCTCTGTGTCGGTATCTTTGGTATTTATAATTTTTACAGCTGTTCAGTGTCTGCTGCAGCGAAAGTATTCTCGACTGAAACAAAATGCGTAATAAAACTTGCTCTGTGGATCGGAGTCGGTCCATATTTTTTGAGAGCCTCGATATGTTCAGCGGAGCCATAGCCTTTGTTGGATGCAAAACCATAACCCGGCAGAGTCTTGTCGTATTCTGTCATCATTCTGTCTCGTGTTACCTTTGCAACAATGCTGGCCGCCGCAATCGATGCACTCTTGGCATCTCCCTTGATGATCGGAACCTGCGGGATCACAACCCCAGGGATCGTCACAGCATCATTGAGCAGAAGCTGAGGTGTTACTTTAAGTTTACTGATTGCCTCTCTCATCGCCTCATAGGTAGCCTGGAGAATATTGATCTCATCAATTCGCTGCGGACTCGCCATGCCGATTCCTACTGCCACAGCTTTCTCCAGAATAACATCATAAAGTTCTTCTCTCTTATGTGCAGTCAGCTTCTTGGAATCATTCAGATAAAGAATATCATGATCCTTCGGAAGGATCACAGCACAGGCAACCACCGGACCTGCAAGTGGTCCTCTTCCAACCTCATCAATGCCGCAGAGATAGCCCAGATGTTCATATTCACGCTCATACTGCATCATCTGCTCCATGCGGAGCTTTTCTTTCTGAAGATTCTCAAGTTTCCTGTAATACTGCTGAACGATTTTCTGAACACCGCTTCTTGAGTCATCAGCATAACTCAGACACAGTTCTTCCCACTGAGTTTCTGCTGCGACAGCAAATTCTTCCTTGATCTCACCTATCTTTTTCATCAGGCATCCACCTGTTCCGGCCATTCCAGAGTGATCCGTCCGATCTTTCCCCCTCGGAAATCATCAAAGATCAGTCCTGAAGCTTTTACATAGTCAAGTTCTTCTCCTCTTTTCAGGCATCCTCTTGCTCTGGCGATCGCTTCAAGTGTTGAAAGCGTAGTTCCCTCTTCAGCGACTCCATAACGTTTTTCAAGTACTCCCGGATAGTCTTTGCGAAGTTTCTCCAGAAGCCACAATGCCAGTTCCTCTATGTTGAGAATGTCATCCTTGATTGATCCGACGCATGCCAGACGGATTCCAACCAGCTGATCTTCAAATTTCGGCCAGAGAATTCCCGGTGTATCCAGAAGTTCCACATTCTTATTCAGGCGGATCCACTGCTTACCCTTAGTCACACCTGGTTTATTTCCTGTCTTTGCACAGGCTTTGCCTGCAAATGTGTTGATAAAAGTAGATTTTCCTACGTTTGGGATTCCGGCTACCATCGCACGGATCGGACGGTTTTTGATTCCTCTCCTGCGATCGCGCTCGATCTTCTCTTTGCAGGCTTCCTGGATCACATTCTGGATCGTCTTCATCCCTGCTCCATTACGGGAATCCACCTTCACCACATAAAATCCCTTGTTCTGGAAATATTCTTTCCAGGCTTCATTCTGACGCTCATCTGCAAGATCTGCCTTGTTCAGAAGTATCAGACGGGATTTGTTCTGTCCAAGCTGATCAATATCCGGGTTTCTGCTGGATAGAGGCACTCTGGCGTCTACCAGCTCTATGATCAGATCGATCAGCTTCAAATCTTCCTGCATCTGTCTCTTTGCCTTGGTCATATGACCAGGATACCACTGTATGTTCATATTATACTAACCCTTTCCTTTCAAGCCACCATTGTCAGCTTTCGACGAGATCCCTACTCATTTTTCATGAATCCAAACTTTTCAAACGGCGAACAGGTAAACCACAGTCTGCCGACAATATATCGTTTTTTTACATTTCCGATATCTGCATACCGGCTGTCCTCGCTGTTATTGCGGTTGTCACCCAGGACAAAATACTCTCCCGATCCCAATGAAACTGTGCTGGAAGCAAGCCCCGGATTGGTAATTTCCGGAAAACGTCCGCCCTCATCATATTCTTCGCCGTCGATCAGGATCCTGCCATTGGAAATCTGTATGGTTTCTCCCGGAAGCCCTATGACTCTGCGGATATGAAGTGCGGCATCATCACTGGCATTTGTCCTGAAGACGATCATATCACCTCTCTTCGGCGAAGAAAATTTGTATACCGTTTTATTTATAAAAAATCGATCACCGACAGACAGCGTCGGCTCCATGGAATTCTCCTGCATCGTTACAGTCTGAAACATCATCAGAGCTACAACAGCCGCAAATACCAGTGTCACGACGATCTGAAAGATCCACTTCAGAACTCTGCGTATCTTCCGGTCTTCCAGTTTTGATCTTAATTCCAGGATCTTCGGATGTTCTTTCCAGTTTTTTATGTTCATATATGTTCTCTCCATAATGGAAAAGAGGGACAATAGCTCTTCGTTATTGTCCCTGCTTCTGATACCTTTGAAATTTTCAGATAAAATACATTATCTAACGCGCTCTTTAACCTTAGCAGCTTTACCTACACGATCTCTCAGGTAGTTCAGCTTAGCACGACGAACTTTACCCTGACGGATAACTTCTACTTTAACAACGTGTGGGGAGTGAAGCGGCCATGTCTTCTCAACACCAACACCGTTGGAGCTCTTTCTTACTGTGAAAGTTTCTCTTGTGCTTCCGCCCTGTTTCTTAAGAACAGTTCCTTCAAAAATCTGAACTCGCTCACGGTTTCCTTCTTTGATCAGAGCGTGTACTCTTACTGTGTCACCAACGCGGAACTGCGGTACTTCTGCTTTTAACTGAGCAGACTCAATGTTTCTGATAATGTCGTTCATTTTATTCTCTCCTATTCTTATCTGGATGTTCTTAATACATGATTCTGTAACAGAGGACCATCTTTTTTACAACGAAAATAATTATACTATAAAAGCTTTCTAATTGCAAGAAGTTTTTTGATTAATTGGAAGCGGAATCTGTCTGTGATGCTGTGTCAGAACTGCTCATGATCTGATTCAGTTCATCGATCATTTCCTCATCCTTCAGACGGAACTTGATCTCCACTCGTCTGGAAGCGTCCTTATCTACATTTCCGTTCGCATCCAGAACCGGATTTGCCATAGAATGACCGTTTACAGTCAGATAGTTCTGGAGATTCTGTGACTGTGCGGAATCCAGGAAATTCCCCTGAATATCCAGAAGATACTGTGCTACGGCAAGTGATCTCTGCTGAGAAAGCTGCAGGTTGTAACTGTAATCTCCGTCTGTATCTGTATATCCGTCAATAATGATCTCCGCGAGATATTTCCTGTAATCATCCTCAAGAAGCACCTTACAGTAGATTGGAAGGATCTGTTCCAGTGCCTGCTGTCCGGCCTCTGTAAGTTCAGCCTGGTCATAATCAAACATGACACTTGCCTCCAGTGTCAGTGCACCTGTCTGCGCATCGATATCTACATTGATATTGTTTTTGGAAAATTCATTCTTCAGAGCCTCGATAACATCCGCTTTGACACCAATGATCTGATCGATCTGTGCCTGCTGATTCCTGATCTGCTCTGTCTTGGTATCCAGAGCAGACTGCTGGCTCTTAAGGGTTGCTTCCTGTTCTTTAAGCTTTGCAGCCAGAGCATTCAGCTTCTCTTCCTGTGCATTCAGTTTCTCCTGCTGCGTTTTGAGCTTCTCATCCTGACTTTTGAGCTGTTCATCCTGATCCTGGATCGTTCCTTCCTTCTCCTCCAGGGCTGTCTGCTTATCCAGAAGCTGCTGCGTGTATTCCTGCTGGAGAGCGATCTTGTCATCTCTCTCCTGGATACTCTCATTGTAGCTTTTCTGAGCCTGAAAAAGAGTCACGCACATGATCAGTACAAAAAGCAGAAGAACACCCGCCATCATATCAGAATAAGAACGCCAGACATTAAATCCGTTATTTTCTGATTTTTTCTTTCGACGCATCTGATCCTCCTATCTGAATATACCAAATTTGCCTTTCTGTGCTCCCTTTGACAGTTCACGCAAATTTCTGTTCAGTTCTTCAAGAAGTGCCTGCTGCTGTTCTCCCTGCTGTTCAAGAAGTTCTTCCAGTTTATCAAGAGACTGCTTATTTGCAAGCTGACCGGAAGTAAGCTGTACATTATTGCCGCTTCCTGACACAGAAATATCCTGAAGAAGCCTGCGAACCTGATCCATCGTCTTGTAAGAGAGTTTCTGATAATTCATAAATTCCTGAAGTCTTGCGTCGAAATCTGCGATAACCTGACGGTTCGCCTGGGCAAGTTCCAGGTTGCGGCTTCCGGCTGCTGAAATGCGGTCCATTCCCTGCGCGGCAGTCTCCACATATTTCTGCATGGTCTGATTACATGCAACCCAGAATTTGGCGGAAGAAGATTCAGCCTCCTTGAGATAATCTGTAAGATGCTGATAATCTGCCTGCTGTTCTTTCTGGATTGTCTGATTATCCTTAAGAATACGTCCTGCCACATCCAGATACTCTTTCTGTATGTCACCCGTATCCTCCAATATGGTCCGCATGGCCTTTTCATGCTCTGCATAAGCTTCCCTGAGTTCTCTGGTCATGGACTGATAAAGATTTGTCGTATAATTTGCATTATCTGTCTGGGCATCCTTCAATTGTGTAAGAGCCTTGCCAAAATCCTCGAACTGTGCCTTGAAAGAAAGATTCATCTCCTTAAGAAAAGTATCCAGTATCTCTCTGACCGCGTCCTCCTGACATCTGGTAACAGAAGATACCAGTACATCCAGAGACTCATTCATCTTCTGGAAAGTCGGAGTAATGACCTTCTCAAAGCTGCCTGCCATCTGCACGGAAAACTTCTCTGCCATCTCTTCCATGGCTGCAGTCTGGTTCTTCTGGCTTGCGACCAGGATATTCATGGATTCACTCTCGGCCGTCGGCATTACATATGTATGGAAAGAATCCAGGAATTTCTGGAGATTTGTCATCAGTGAAGAATACTCTGACTTCATACCACAGCTGTAAATAATGGACATTGCGATTCCGTAAATAGAAGTCAGGAAAGCTACCTTGATACCATCCACCAGAGATGCAACAGAAGTCGTCATCGCCTCATAGTTGGTCGGTTCAAAGTTCTTGAGTCCCCATACAAGACCTACAAAAGTACCAAGAATACCAAGGCTTGTAAAAATATCCGGAGCCATTTCCAGAAGACGCTTATGGATATGCTCATCCATGTCATCCTCATTCAGATATTCTTCAATATCTCCGATCCCTTCCTGGCTCTGAGCGATCGTATCAGTGAATGCCTGCATTCTGGAATCAAGATAACGATGCTGAAAAATGCCGTTCAGTGTCGAAACTCTGTCCACTGAAATCTTGCCAGGTGACTGAAAGATTTCTTTGAGTTCCTCTGAAGCGCCATGAAGTGCACCTGAAAGACTGTTCATGCGAAACATTCCGCCAAATATTCCGGCGACATAAGTAACCACCATAATTCCAAGAAAACAGAAATTATAGACCAGTATGCTGGCAGCTCCACGACCAACATAAAGAGTCATCCCGACAGCGCCTGCCACGACTGCCAGAAAAAGTATTACATTCAGCACTTTTTTTCCCATAAGCTTTTCCTCCTGTACTGTCTATTATCATATCATACCATTTTTTGACGAACAAGCTGTTTTCTTCATTTTACTGCAAAACAGGCCGTTCGGAAACTCTCTCGCAAAAGCTCCCGGGCGGCCTGTATTTTTTATTTATGCATATACTTTATCTTCTTCCAGAAAAACGGCTCTGCCGTCTGTGACTTCAACCACATTCACGCTGCAGTTCGGAGGAACACAGCCATGCCAGAAATTCTGCGGATCCTGATATACGTTCTGAAGAATCGCTCTCACCGCACATCCGTGAGAAGCGATCAGGATCGTTTTGTCCTCGAGCGATGGATCATGAATTTTTTCTTTCCAGAAATCTCTTGTCCTCGTAAGAATATCTGAGATGTTCTCTCCGTTCTTCGGACGTTTGAAGTTCCACGGATCTGTAAAAAATTTTTCCATCTCCGGATTCAGGTATTCATGTGCATCATTAAAACAGATCACACCTTCCAGTTCACCGAAATTGATTTCCTGAATCCTCTCATCCTCAATGACAGGCACTTCTCCTGCCTGTTTTTCAAGGATCAGTTCTGCTGTCTTTCTGGCTCTCACCAGAGGACTTGTGAAGCAGAGATCAAAATGGATATTTTTCAATGCTTCCCCTGTCTTTTCGGCAAGCAGGATTCCATTTGGGGCAAGCGGGATATCTGCTTTCCCCTGAACCTTGTGAAGTTTGTTCCAAACCGTTTCCCCATGTCGTACAACATAAAGTTTCATTAACTTCTCAACTCGATTCCAAGAGCTGTAAGACCATTCAGGATCTTCTTCATTACTGCTGTAATCTCAGCCTCTTCCAGTGTTTTTTCATGATCACGGAATACAACAGAATATGCCATGGATTTGTATCCCTGTCTGATCTGTGCTCCTTCATAAACATCAAAGAGCTGATAAGATTCAAGGATCTTTCCGCCTCTCTGCTCCAGAACATCCTCGATCTGCCCTGCAAGAACCTGTTTCGGAACAACCATACTCAGGTCACGGGTAACTGCCGGATATTTTGCGATTCCGGTAAATTTGTGATTAAATCCGCAGAATTCAAGAATATCAAGAATGTCGATGACTGCAACATAGGTTCTCTCACCGATTCCGTAATTGTCTGCAACGATCGGATGTACTTCACCGAGATAACCAACTACTTTGCCTTCGTAGATGATGTTGGCCTGTCTGCCCGGATGCAGATACGGCTTATTGCTGTCCGGTGTATAGTGGACTTTTTTCTTCATTCCGGACTTCTCAAAGAATTCCTCGATCACGCCCTTCATATCAAAGAAATCACCTGCTCCGTACATACCAAGAGTAAAGTGAACTCTCTCATCCGGAAGTTCTGTCAGCGGCAGTGACTTCGGCAGATAAACTTTACCAATCTCATACAGACGAACACTTTTATTTCTTCTGTTATAGTTTGTTGACAGTGAAGAAAGCATACCATGCAGAGTTGTGGTACGCATGATGCTGTAGTCTTCACCAAGCGGATTGTTGATGGTGATCACTTTGCAAAGATCACTGTCCTGAGGAATACGAAGTTTGTCGAATACCTTCGGGCTTTCAAAAGAATATGTCATTCCCTCTGAGAAACCGCAGTATTCTGCAATATCTCTTGCCACATTTTCGATACGGAGTTTGAATGGCAGCTTACCTGTGGTAGCTTCTCCTGTCGGAAGAGTGGTAGGAATTTTGTCATATCCGAAAAATCTTGCAACTTCCTCTGCAACATCTGCCATGCAGTGGATATCCTGACGGAAAGTAGGTGCCACGATCTCATTTGTCTGTGGATCCAGTGTCAGTTCAACTTTTGCAAGATATGCAAGCATTTCTTCTCTTGTAAGCTTTGTACCGAGAAGTGCATTGATTCTCTCCGCTTCAAACGGCACTCTGGAAGGCTCTCTTGTCTCATTGCAGACATCCACACATCCGCCTACAACTTCACCTGCACCCAGTTCTTCCATAAGCTGGCATGCACGGTCGATCGCTGCTTTTGCATTGTTCGGATCAAGACCCTTCTCAAACTTGCCGGAAGCATCTGTACGAAGTCCGATTCTCTTGGATGAAAGACGGATATTGGTTCCGTTGAAGCATGCGGCCTCAAACAGTACAGTATGCACCTCATCTGTGATCATGGAGTTTTCTCCTCCCATGATTCCGGCAATGCCGACTGCTTTCTTTTTATCACAGATCATCAGAACCTGATCATCCATTTCACGTTCCTGACCATCCAGAGTCACAAATTTCTCTCCCTGTGCAGCACGACGTACCACGATCTCATTTCCCTCGATCATATCCAGATCGTATGCATGCATCGGCTGACCATATTCTTCCATGACATAGTTTGTGATATCAACCAGATTGTTGATCGGACGGATTCCATTGGAAGCCAGACATCTCTGCATCCATTTCGGAGATGGTCCGATCTTGATATTTTTGACTACACGTGCTGTATATCTCGGACAAAGATCCGGGTCTTCTACAGTAACTTTGATATAGTCAGATGCTTTTTCGTCGTTTCCTGTTTCTTTTACAACAGGAGGAATGAATTTTTTGTCAAAAGTAGCTGCTGCTTCTCTTGCAATTCCAAGTACGCCATAGCAGTCTACACGGTTAGATGTGATCTCATATTCAAAAACAACATCATCAAGCCCAAGCTCTTTGATAGCACTTGCGCCTACAACTGCATCTTCCGGGAAAATATAGATTCCATATTCCGGTGCTTCCGGATACATTTCTCTTGTGCTTCCCAGTTCTTCGATAGAGCACATCATACCACAGGATTCAATTCCTCTGAGTTTTCCTTTTTTGATCTTGATTCCGCCAGGAGTCATTTTTCCGTCATGACCGCCGGCAACACGGCCTCCGTCCAGAACTACCGGTACCTTATCGCCTTCTTTGACATTCGGGGCACCTGTTACGATCTGAACGCTTTCTGTTCCGATGTTTACCTGACAGATAATAAGTTTGTCTGCATCAGGGTGTTTTTCTATTTTGTCAATCTGACCGATCACGATCTTGTCGAGATCTGCGTCCAGTTTTTCGAAGCCTTCCACTTTTGTTCCTGACAGTGTCATGGCATCTGTGTATTCCTGGGCTGTTACATCCAGATCCGGCACATACATTTTAATCCAGGACATTGATGTATTCATGTTTTATATCCACCTTTCGATTTTTTTATAATAGACTCTGAAATCCAGCCGCTGGCGCGTCTGCCGATCCACCTGCGGTGGCTCTCAAAGATTTCATCGTTAAACTTGCACAGAAAGTAAATACTCGCTCCGCTCGTGCTTCCTTTCTGCTGTGCAAGTTAAAACTGTTTTAAGAATCTTACGTCGTTTTCGTAGAGCAGTCTCATGTCATCGATCTCATATTTCAGAAGTGCGATACGCTCAAGACCTACACCGAACGCAAATCCTGTATATTCATCCGGATCGATGCCGCACATTCTCAGTACGTTTGGATGTACTGTTCCGCATCCAAGGATCTCAATCCATCCGGAACCTTTACAGAAACGGCATCCTTTGCCGCCGCACTTGAAGCAGGAAACATCTACCTCTGCGCTCGGCTCTGTGAACGGGAAGTGATGTGGTCTGAATTTTGTCTTTGTCTCCGGTCCGAACAGTTCCTGAGCAAATTCCTGAAGAGTTCCCTTAAGATCTGCGAATGTGATATTCTTATCAATGACCAGACCCTCAATCTGATGGAAGGATGGAGAATGTGTTGCATCCACCTCATCAGAACGGAACACACGTCCCGGTGCGATCATACGGATCGGCAGTTTTCCTTCTTCCATGGTACGCGCCTGTACCGGTGAAGTCTGGGAACGGAGGAGGATAGAATCATTGATAAAGAAAGTATCCTGCTCATCTCTTGCCGGATGGTCTTCCGGAATATTCAGTTTGGTGAAGTTATAGTCTGCATATTCCACTTCCGGACCTTCTACAACTTCATATCCCATTCCAATAAAGATACGCTCAACTTCTTCCAGCGCGATGCTGTTCGGATGACGATGGCCGATCTTTGCTTTCTTTGCCGGAAGGGTAACGTCGATCACTTCTGCTTTCATTTTTTCTTCACGAAGTGCCTCTTCCAGTTTCTTTCTTGTTGCCTCCAGATGCTCCTCGATCCTGGCTCTTGTTTCATTGACCATCTGTCCTACTTTCGGGCGGTCTTCCGGAGCAACATCCTTCATACTCTTTAAGATTGCTGTCAGTTCACCTTTTTTGCCAAGATATGCAACTTTTACTTCATTCAGTTTCTCCGGACCATCAGATTCCTCGATCCGTTTTCTGGCTGCTTCTGCCAGTTCCTGAAGTTTTTCCTTCATGTCCATGTTTTAGATCTCCTTTTTGCTTATTGTAAAAGAACAAAGCGGACAAATCCGCTTCAGACTCCCTGGTTTGCGGTCACGCACAAAAAAAGACCCCATCCCTGCCAAAAGGGACGGAGTCATTATCCGCGGTACCACCCTGTTTCCTGCATACGCAGGCACTTGAGTTATGCTTAACGCGCATCAACGTCATCTCCTACTGAAAATTTCAGAAATGAAGCTCCGGCGGGAAAATGAGAAACTGTCTGAACTTAAGGGAGCTTACAGCCGATGACACCCTCTCTCTGCAAGAAAACAATTTCCTGAAACGCCTTCAAAGCTTTTGACTTATCTTTCCTTACTATGCCACATAGAAAAAAATCTGTCAAGATTTTTTTTGAGCATCTGCCACAGAGAAAGCTGTGCCTGGCGGAACTGATTCTCAAAGTAGGCATTGATCTCCGCACCATAGAGCAGTAGGTTCATGCAGCAGTACAACCACAACATGACCATGATAAGAGCTGACAGGCTTCCGTACATGTTACTGAAATTTGGGAAGAATGTAAAATACAGCGAAAAGAAATAGGAAAACAGTGACCAGGCAACTGCTATGATAAATGCTCCCGGAACCTGGCTTTTGATTGTGGCCTTCCTGTTTGGAAGATAACGGTACAGTACCAGAAATACAAGAAACAGTACCACAAACACCAGAAAAGTCTTGGCACTTAAAATCCGCCTGAGTACCCGGCTCAGAAACGGTGCATGGATCACAAGCACTGAATAGATTCTGTTTCCCATAACCAGAAGCAGAAGGCTTATAATGATCGCGATCACAAACAGAAACATATACAGCATGGAATATAATCTGTTGGTCAGCCAGTTTCGAGTTTCTTTGACATGATAAATGACATTCAGCCCTGCGATCAGAGACTGCATGCCTTTGCCGGATGACCACAGCGCAAAAAGAGCTGAGATGGGCACAACAGCCGCACTCTTGGTAAATACCTCTGCGATGATCTTGAGTACAAAATCCTGAAGATTGTTTGGAACAAAACTGATGATCACCTGTCTGAGCATACGGTAAGTCAGCGGAGTATACTGTATCAGTGCAGTAAGAACCAGCACAAAAGGAATAAACGACATGATCAGAAAGTATGCCGCCTGTGCAGCGTAGGCACCGATATGATCATTCTTGGTTCTGTAAACAAAACCAAGAATCAGCTGTATCGTGCTTCTGGCTTTCTTCTTTTTCATTTTTTTCTCCTGATAACAATTGATTTATGCAGCCATTCTGCTGCAGCCTTACTTCTGATTGTATCATATCGTATACAATGTGACAAGTTTTCGTTCACTTTCCCTGAATATCACCGAATTCTATCTCCCTGAAAAAATACTCCAGGATTTCCTCGTAAGTGTATCCTTCTTTTGCCATCTCATTTGCTGCACTCTGACTCATTCCCACACCATGCCCATAGCCTCCGCCTTTCAGCAGGATCTCCTTCGCATCCTGACCCGATATCTCAAAATATGCACTTGGCAGCAATGCTCCTCCCTTTGTTGTGCTGCCGTCCTTTTCTGTAATAAGACATCCTTCTGGTGAGAGGAATTTTCTTATTTCATACTCTCCACTCAGTGTTTCTGTTCCGGACTCTGTTGTGACCGAAAGTTCCGTCACTGCTCCACTCTGACTTTTTCTGAGAACAGAAATACCCTTCAGTTCCCCTGTCAGACTCAAAAGAGTGTGTGCTTTCTGACGGATTGCTGTCCGGGGAATTTTTACTTCCCAGGCACTCCAGGGTTCTTCAGAATCAAATTCGCAGGAGACACTTTTCAGCCAGGCAGAAGCTTTGCTGACACCCCATATCTCATCCGTACTGGTCACTCCGGCTGATGTGGAAAAATAATAGGCTTCTATCGGCTGTCCATTCTGGCACAGAATCCTGCCCTTTGTCTCCTCCACCGCTCTCGTTGTAGATTTCTGAGGTGCCACATTCTGATAAACCTGATAGTTCACGCTGTCGTCTACATCTGCACCATATTCCAAAAGCCTGCTGCCCTGCATCTGTTTAAAGGCATACGTTCTGGCGCAGACTGCCTGGGCTTTGAGTGCTTCCATCTCATATGATGAGGGCATTTCACTTGGAACAACTGCCTTGAGATATTCCTCCAGCGGAAGAATATTAATAAGCAGCAGCCCGTCTTTCTGCGGATGGATCTCTATCCTTCCACGATATGCCGGTGTCCCTCCCTGTCTTTGGATCGATGGAACCAAAATGCCTTCTCCCTGATCTGATATGGATACGATCTCATCTTTACGTCTCAGTTCTTCTGCATCATAGAAGGTCTCTTTCCCATTCAGGATCACCGTTACAGAATCATGAAAGATGTTTTGAAAATCCGAATCTGTAAGTGCCACACGGATCTCTGTTTCCTCTCTCTCAGAGGTATCTTTCTGCAGTTTTTTCTGTGCCTGTTTTCTGATATCTGTATTCTGCCTCATCTGCCTGACAAGCTCATTACTTCTTTTTTGAAGTACGGCTTTTTTTACTTCGGACTGCCGGGCCATTGCACAGTCACCTAAGATCAGCCAGCCAAGAAGTATCGCAAGTAAAAACTGGTATTCATAAAAAAATCTGGTTTTCCTCATATCTCAGTATATGAAGAAAACCAGAAATCATAGCTGATATCAGAATTATTTTCTTATAGAAAATCTGTAGACCGTTTCGGAATAATATCTCTCTCCTGCTTCCAGGATCGGAGAATGGAAATTTTCTACATTAACTGCATTTGGTTCTACCTGCGTCTCCAGACAGAAGGCTTCCCGTTTGTTATAAACATGGCCGTTTTTACCGTGCTCATCCTCCACAAAGTTCGCAGCATAAAACTGTACGCACGGACAGTCAGAAAGAACATCCATCTGGATGCCGGATTTCTCTGACCACGCAGATGCGATTTCACGGATGCTTGCCTTGTTGTATCCATCCGTTACATAGTTGTGGTCAAAACCACCTGTGAATCTGAGCTGTTCAAAATCTGCCTCAATATCTCTGCCGATCTGCTTTGCCCTGCGGAAATCCATCGGTGTACCCTCAACAGAAGCATTCTCGCCAACCGGGATAGAATCATTCCGAACAGGAGTATATTCCTGTGCATGAATCGTGAGATACTGATCAAGAACCGTTCCGCTTCCCTCTCCGTTCAGATTGAAGTAGGAATGGTTTGTCATATTGGCAACTGTTGGCTTGTCACTCACGCCCGAGTATACAATGCGAACTGCATTCTCCTCTGTCAGTTCATAAGTAACAGAAACTTCGAATTCTCCTGGAAATCCATTCTCTCCATCAGGGCTGATCCTTGATAAGATAACTGCATTCTGATTTTCCTTCACAGATGCGTTCCACATTTTCTTCTCAAATCCGTTCGGACCGCTGTGAAGATTGTTTTTGCCCTCATTCGGCGTCAGTTTCACTTCCCGGCCATCAATCTTAAATTCAGAATCCGCAATACGGTTTCCGCTCCTTCCGATGCAGGCTCCGAAAAAGCATCCGTTTACAAGATAGCTGTCCAGATCATCATAACCAAGAACCACGTCTGTCAGCTTCCCATCCTTGTCCGGTACACAGACCTTCACCAGGATTGCACCATACTGTAAAACTTCTATGTATGCTCCTGACTTATTCTCGATGTGATAAAGATGTGCTTCCTCACCTGTAGGTAATTTTCCAAAAATTCTCTCCGTTATCATGTCACGTTTCCTCCCATGTCTGAGTAAATTTATGTAAAAATCTGCCAGGTCTGTATCTCCTGAAGCAGATTCAAAAAAAGAGCCATATACAATGGCTCATTTCTTTCTTATGATGTCCCGGAATGCCGTTCCCTTCCATTTGACGCCTAGCTTTCGCCAGGTTGGGTGTCCTCAACTGATGATCTGCCTACCACAACGAGAGGCCTGACATCACAGCAGCGATGTTGGATTCCCTATTAATCAATGTAGGTTCAAATAAAAAAAGGGGCATCGCACATTCCAGGATTTCTTTCTGTAATTTATTGTACTCTATTATATGTGATTTTTCAACAGAAAATACTGAAAAATTTGTTACTGTTTAGAAGGTAGGTTACTGTTCACATCCAATATTATTTAGCAACAAAGTTGATGATCTTGTTCGGCACATAAATTTCTTTGATAAGATTCTTGCCTTCCAGGAAAGAAGCGATTCTCTCATCCGCTTTGGCGATCTCAAAAGCTTTTTCTTTCTCGCAGCCGTTAGGAAGAACCACAGTTCCTCTTACCTTGCCGTTTACCTGCACACCGATCTCAATAGTCTTGGCAACTGTCTTGCCCTCATCATACTCCGGCCACGGAGCAACTGCAAGCAGACCCTCGCCTCCCAAGAATTCCCAGATTTCTTCGCAGAGATGCGGAGCAAACGGGCTCAGAAGCTTGATAAAGATTGCAAGATCCTCCTTGCCAAGGCGTCCTTCTGCTGTGATCTCATTGAGCAGTGTCATCAGGCTGGCGATCGCAGTATTGAATTTGAGGTTCTCAATATCAGAAGAAACCTTCTTGATCGTACGGTGGAGCTTCATTTCAAGTTCATCAGAAACAGCTTCCTCAGAAAGAAGATCTGTAAGACCTGCAACACGGTCAAGGAATTTCTTGCAGCCCTTTACAGAACTGTCACTCCACGGAGTTGCTGCACCGTAATCTCCCATGAACAGTACATAGGTACGAAGAGTATCTGCACCATATTCTTCCACAATATCCAGAGGATCTACAACATTTCCCTTGGACTTGCTCATCTTGTCTCCGTCAGGTCCGAGGATCAGTCCCTGAATGGAACGTTTCGCATATGGTTCCGGGGTATTTACCACACCCAGGTCATAGAGGAAATGATGCCAGAATCTGGAGTAGATCATATGTCTGGTAACATGCTCCATACCACCGTTATACCAGTCAACCGGCATCCAGTATTTCAGTTTGTCCATATCAGCAAGTGCATAATCATTGTGCGGATCTGTATATCTCAGGAAATACCAAGAAGATCCTGCCCACTGAGGCATGGTATCTGTTTCACGCTTGGCCTTGGCACCGCATTTCGGACAGGTACAGTTTACAAAGGATTCAATTTTTGCCAGTGGAGACTGTCCGTCTTCTCCCGGTTCGAAATCTTTGACATCCGGCAGACGAAGCGGAAGTTCTTCTTCCGGTACTGCTACAACGCCACAGTTCGGGCAGTGGATCAGCGGGATCGGCTCGCCCCAGTATCTCTGACGGTTAAAGGCCCAGTCTTTCATTTTGTACTGAACGCCGGCCTTGCCAATGCCTTTTTTCTCAAGTTCTTCCAGCATACGCTCGATAGAATCTTTCTTATTGGTGTAGCCATTGAGGAATTCTGAGTTGACCATCTCACCATCGCCGGTATAAGCTTCTGTGGTGATATCTCCGCCTTTGATGACCTCAATGATATCAATACCAAATTTCTTTGCAAAATCATAGTCTCTCTGGTCATGAGCCGGAACTGCCATGATCGCACCTGTACCGTAGCCCATCATTACATAGTCTGCAATGTAGATCGGGATCTTTTTGCCGTTGACCGGATTAATGCCTGCCAGACCCTGGATGCATACACCTGTCTTATCTTTGACAAGCTGTGTTCTTTCGAACTCTGTTTTTTTGGCACATTCGTTACGATATGCAGTAATCTCATCCATGTTTGAGATCTTGTCTTTGTATTTGTCAATGATCGGATGCTCCGGAGCGATTACCATGAAAGTAACACCAAACAGGGTATCTGGTCTGGTGGTATAAATTTCCAGCTGCTCGTCAATACCATCAACATCAAAGTTTACAAAAGCACCCTTGGATTTACCGATCCAGTGAACCTGCTGCTGCTTTACATTTTCCGGATAATCAACATCCTCCAGACCCTCAAGAAGCTTGTCTGCATACTGAGTGATTCTCAGATACCATACATCCTTGGATTTCTGGACAACCTCGCTGTGGCAGATATCACATTTGCCGCCCTGGCTGTCCTCATTGGAAAGAACAACTTTGCAGTGCGGACAGTAGTTTACAAGAGTCCTGTCTCTGAATACGAGACCTTTCTCGAACATTTTGAGGAAGATCCACTGTGTCCATTTGTAGTAATCTTCATCAGTTGTATCGATCACCCTGTTCCAGTCAAAGGAAAATCCGACTTTCTTTAACTGATTGGAGAATCTCTTGATGTTTTCGTCTGTGATAATACGCGGATGTGTTCCTGTCTTGACTGCATAGTTCTCTGTAGGAAGACCAAATGCATCAAATCCGATCGGGAAAAGTACGTTATATCCTTCCATACGACGTTTTCTGGAGATAACTTCAAGGCTTGAGTATGCTTTGATGTGTCCTACATGCATACCTGCGCCACTTGGATACGGGAACTCTACCAGGCCATAAAATTTAGGTTTGTCGCTGTTGTCTTTGGCTTCGAAGACTTTGCTCTCTTCCCATTTAGCCTGCCACTTGGGCTCAATTTTTTTAAAAAAGTATTTCATTTCTATGATTCCTCCAACATTGTTGTATCTGAAAATTAATTTTAATTCAAGGAAAGCATTTTGTCAATCTAACGTTTCATAATTGTCCTGCTGCTGTTTACTCGTTACTGTTCACTCCGGTTACAGGTAATATCGTCCTCTTTCTTTTTATTGACGCACTTTTTCTGACATGATATAATTTTTTTCGTGTTTTTTCACATTTTATACTTTATTTCGAGGAGGGAACAATATAATGAAGTCATTTTATTCCTGGTACCAGAAACATATCACCCAGGCAATCTTCGTCGGGCTGATCCTTGGTATCCTGACCGGACTTTTTCTCGCCGGACGCTATGCACCGGTCCTGACTGTTACCAGCCTGATCGGCGGTATCTACATGAACGCCCTGAACATGATGATCTTTCCTATGGTCTTCTGTTCGATCGTTATCGGTATCTGCAGCATCGGAAACATCCGTACCACCGGAAAGATCACTGGTTCTGCCATGGTATATTTTCTCTGTACCACAGCAATTGCCAGCCTTGCAGGTCTTATCATCCCACGTCTCATCCATCTCGGAGAGGGTGTCTCTTTTGAAATGGCAACTGCCGATATTCAGGCAACAGAGATGACCAGCATACTGGATACGATCAAAAACCTGATCCCATCTAATCCTGTAAAGGCTTTTGCTGAGGGAAATATGCTTCAGGTTCTTGTATTTGCCGTGATCATTGGTTTTACCCTGATTTCCATCGGCGAGAAGGGTGATCCGTTCTTTCGTTTCATCGATTCACTGAATGAGATCTGCCTGAAGATCATCAGTACGATCATGTATTTCACCCCTGTCGGTGTTTTTTGTACTATCGTACCTGTTGTCGAGGCAAACGGAACAGAGACGATCATCTCACTGGCAACACAGCTTATCATTCTCTATATTGCGTTTTTTGCCTTTGCTTTTCTTGTATATGGTCTGTCTGTCAAAATTCTCGGAAAGGAAAGCCCTGTCCGCTTCTTTAAGGCAATCATGCCTGCGGCTCTGAATGCCTTCGGAACCTGTTCCAGCTCTGCGACTATCCCGATCAGCAAGCAGTGCATGGAGGAAGATCTCGGCGTTTCCAACCAGATCACCAGTATTGCGATCCCGCTCGGTGCTACCGTCAACATGGATGCTGTATCGATCCTTATGTCCTTTATGATCATGTTCTTTGCAAATGCCTGCGGAATACATGTCAGCATCTCCCTGATGGTCGTAGTTCTTCTGGCAAATGTCCTTCTGTCTGTAGGGACTCCCGGAGTTCCAGGGGGAGCTATCGCATCCTTTGCGGCACTTGCGACTATGGCAGGGCTTCCGGCCGGTGTCCTTGGTGTTTACATCAGTATCAATACTCTCTGCGATATGGGTGCGACCTGCGTCAACGTTATCGGGGATCTTGCCTGCTGCGTTGTACTGAAAAACAAAGTAAAAATCAAAAATTAAACCAGCTGATTTCTGTTATCGGAACAGCTGCAAAAACCGGCGGTGAAATCCTCTATGTAGATTTCACCGCCGGTTTTTTATGTTTTTTTATTCACAGGAGCTTATTTATCAAACCTCTGCGTAACTGTTCAGTACCCTCACAGTTACGAGTCAAAATGCATTCCAAATCACCTTCGGTGATGGCATTTTGCCTTG
>CAKRTP010000032.1 GCA_934402155.1 uncultured Blautia sp.
TCTTCTGAAGTCTATGACTTTGGAGCAGAGATCGAAGCAGCTTTAAAGGAACGTTTTCAGAAATTTGATGAGATTGCAGAGTACAATCAGATGAAGGTACTTCTGGCAATGCAGAAAAACAAGGTCAGTGCAGACTGCTTTCAGTCTTCTTCAGGGTACGGCTATGATGATTTTGGCCGTGATACTCTGGAAAAAGTATATGCAGATACCTTTCATACGGAAGCCTGCCTGATCCGTTCTCAGATCACCTGCGGAACTCATGCACTTGCGATCGCACTGTTTGGAAATCTTCGTCCGGGCGATGAAATTCTGGCACCTGCCGGAAAACCATATGATACTCTGGAAGAAGTGATCGGTATCCGTCCATCCAGAGGTTCTCTTGCCGAATATGGAGTTACCTACAGACAGGTAGACTTAAAGGAAGATGGAACTTTTGATTATGATGCGATCCGTGAAGCGATCAACGAAAAGACACGTCTTGTAGAGATACAGCGTTCCAAAGGATATCAGACAAGACCTTCCTATTCTGTAAAACAGATCGGAGAGCTGATCGCATTTGTAAAGAACATCAAACCGGATGTCATCTGTATGGTAGATAACTGTTATGGTGAATTTGTGGATACGGTTGAGCCAAGTGATGTCGGAGCAGATATGATCGTAGGCTCCCTTATCAAGAATCCGGGAGGCGGACTTGCACCGATCGGAGGCTATATCGCAGGAACAAAAGAATGTGTGGAAAATGCTGCTGCACGTATGACCTGTCCGGGACTTGGTATGGAAGTAGGTGCTTCTCTTGGAGTTAACCGTTCTTTCTATCAGGGATTCTTCCTCGCTCCAATGGTGACAAAGGGTGCGCTCAAAGGAGCTGTTTTTGCGGCAAATATTTATGAGAAGCTTGGTTTCCCTGTTATTCCAAACGGAAATGAACCACGTCAGGATATCATTCAGGCGGTTACTCTTGGAACACCGGAAGGGCTGATCGCATTCTGTAAGGGGATTCAGGCTGCGGCACCGGTTGACAGTTATGTGGATCCGGAACCGTGGGATATGCCGGGTTATGACAGCAAGGTGATCATGGCAGCAGGTGCTTTTGTACAGGGATCTTCTATTGAACTTTCCGCGGATGGTCCGGTAAAACCTCCATACGCAGTTTATTTCCAGGGCGGACTTACCTGGGAACATGCCAAACTGGGAGTCCTGATGTCTCTTCAGAAGCTGGTAGAGCAGAATCTTGTAACTCTGCCTGGAAAATAAAGCAGAGAACTGCTTTTCTATAAAGAGGAATTATTTATGGATAAAAAAACACAGGTGATCATTGTAGGTGGTGGAGCAGCCGGGCTTACTGCCGGAATCATGGCAGCCAGAAACGGAGCTGCTGTCACAATTCTTGAACAGAATGACAAACCGGGACGCAAGATCTGCGTTACAGGGAACGGACGCTGTAATCTGACAAACCGGGATATGTCCGCTGACAGGTTCCACGGAGAGCACCCGGAATTTGCAGACCGCATTCTCTCACAGTTTTCACTGGATGATACATTGAAATTTTTCGACGAACTTGGAATTGTTGTTACAGAAAAAAAAGGCTGGTTTTATCCGAGAGGTGCTCAGGCAAAATATATCCCGGAACTGCTGCTTCTGATGGCTCGTTCTCTGAAGGTAAAGATCAAAACAAGAGAAAAAGTCTGCAGAATCTGTAAAGAGCAGAATATATGGAAGGTTCAGACAGAAGGATGGATCTATGAAGGGGATGCGGTTATTCTTGCAAATGGCTCCAGAGCATCTTCAGTAGCTGGTGCGGATGGAAGTGGATATGAACTTTCCAGAGAACTTGGGCATCATATTATTGAACCACTTCCGGCACTCACAGGACTTAAGGCAAAGGGAAATTTCTTTGCAGCATGGGCCGGTGTCCGAACAGAGTGCAGGGTGAGCTTGTGGATCGATGGAGTTATGGCAGAGAGTGAAACCGGTGAGATCCAGCTGACTGATTATGGAATTTCCGGAATTCCGGTCTTTCAGATCAGCGGTATTGCAGCAAGAGCACTGGAACAGAAAAAGAAAGTATCTGTTACACTTGACTTTTTTCCGGAATATACAAAAGAAGAGGTCAGAGAACTTTTTGCGGCGCGGGAAAAAAAATATCCGGGATTTTCAGATACAGAGAGACTTCTGGGACTGCTTCCGGATAAGCTGATCAAGGTTATTCTGAAACAGAAAAATCTTCTGGAGGCGGTGACAGCATTTCCTCTTGAGATCAGAGGGACAGGCGGTTTTGAACAGGCACAGGTCTGCGCAGGCGGAGTGGACACACAGGAGATAAATCCTGATACACTGGAATCAACGCTTCATCGCGGACTGTATTTTGCAGGGGAACTCATTGATATCGACGGTCCCTGCGGAGGCTATAATTTACAGTGGGCCTGGTCAAGCGGTGCAGCAGCAGGCATACATGCAGCAAAGGAGCAGAGATGATACGGATCACACAGTTAAAACTTTCAATCAATCATACAGAAGAACAGCTTCACAAAAAAATAGCAAGGACATTGAAATGTCCGGAGGGAAGCTTTACTTATGAAATTGTAAGACAGTCTCTGGATGCGAGACATAAAGAGGATAAAAAATTTGTTTATACCGTGGACGTTACTGCTGCGAATGAAAAACAGATTTTGAAAAGAGTTCACAATAACAATATTATGTTAATCGAAAAGAAAGAATATCATTTTCCCTCTCCAGGTACAGAAGAACTGTCACATCCGCCGGTCATTGTCGGGAGCGGGCCGGCTGGCCTGTTTTGTGCCTGGTATCTCGCAAGAGCAGGATATCGCCCTCTTGTTCTGGAGCGTGGTGAAGAGGCGGTCAAACGAAAAGAGACCGTAGATCACTTCTGGAAAAATGGTATTCTGAATCCCGATTCCAATGTACAGTTCGGAGAGGGCGGTGCAGGGACATTTTCTGACGGAAAGCTGAATACGCTGGTCAAAGACCCGAATGGACGAAATCATGAGGTACTGAAGCGTTTTGTGGAAGCAGGAGCTCCTTATGAGATCATTTATCAGCAGAAGCCGCATCTTGGTACGGATGTGCTGATCGGAATTGTAGAAACACTCCGGCATCAGATTGAAAAGATGGGGGGAAGCTTCCGTTTTGAAACAAAAATGACGGATCTTATCATGGAAAAGGGAAGACTTAAAGCGGTTGAGGTTGACCATAAAGAAAGAATTCCTGCTGAAGTCTGTGTACTTGCACCAGGACACAGTGCAAGAGATACTTTTGAAATGCTGGATCGTCGGGGAATTTATATGGAGCCGAAGTCATTTGCAGTAGGTGTTCGTATGGAACATCCTCAGAGTATGATCAACATGGATCTTTACGGAGAAGAAGAAAATGAAGCTTTAGGTGCTGCCAGCTACAAAGTGACGCATACCTGTAAAAATGGCCGTGGCGTGTATTCCTTCTGTATGTGTCCTGGCGGTTATGTTGTAAATGCCTCTTCTGAACCGGGAAGACTTGCGGTGAATGGAATGAGCTATCAGGCCCGTGACAGCAAAAATGCAAACAGTGCACTGATCGTTACCGTGAGTCCTTCTGATTTTCCGAATGAGACTGCACTCGGCGGAATCGCATTCCAGCGGGAACTGGAACAGAAAGCGTGGGAGCTTGGAGAAGGAAGAATCCCTGTCCAGCTTTTCGGAGATTTCAAAAAAAATCAGGCAAGTACTTCTCTGGGTGAAATAGTGCCACAGATGAAGGGGGAATTTGTCCTTTCCAATATACGTTCTGTTCTTCCGGAAGCAATAGGAGATTCTATTGAAGAGGGAGTTCACGCATTCGGCAGGAAACTTAAGGGATTTGACAGGGAAGATGCTCTTCTGAGTGGGATCGAGAGCAGAACTTCTTCACCTGTACGGATCGTCAGGAGCAGAGAAGGTCTTTCTAATATAGAGGGAATTTACCCCTGCGGTGAGGGCGCGGGCTATGCCGGCGGTATTACATCTGCTGCAATGGATGGTATCAAAACTGCAGAGTTCATTTGTGAAAAATTCAGAAATTTCTAGGAGGGAGTGTACATCTCCCTCTTTTTATGCTAAAATGAGTTTTGATTCTTCGGGGAGCTGACTTAATTTCAGGAGCAGCAGGCAGATATATGAATCAAACCATCAAAGAGATACCGAGGTCTGAACGTCCCTATGAGAAATGTATCAGGGATGGTGAGTGTACACTTAGTGACAGTGAACTCCTTGCAGTTATCCTAAGGTGTGGAATCAGAGGATCCAGTTCTTTGGATCTGGCAAATGAAATTCTGAAGCAAATGGAGCATTCTTCTTATCCCGGTCTTCTGGGAATCCTTCACAGTTCCCTTTCAGATCTTAAGAAGATAAACGGGATCGGTACAGTAAAGGCAGTACAGCTTAAATGTATCGGAGAACTTTCCAAACGGATGGCATGTGCGGCAGCAAGGCCGGCACTGTGTTTTCAGAACCCGGATTCGATCGCAGCTTACTATATGGAACAGCTGCGTCACCAGGAACAGGAATTGATGATCTGTATGATGCTTGACAATCAGAATCATCTTTTGAACGATATTGTCCTGTCAAAAGGAACGGTAAATGCGACGCTGGTCACACCAAGAGAGGTATATCTGGAAGCACTTCGCTATCATGCAGTCAGTCTGATCCTTGTGCATAATCATCCGGGCGGCAATCCGGCTCCCAGTCACTGTGACAGGGAAATTACAGAGAGGATTTTCAAGGCAGGCGAAATGCTTGGAATCTCTCTTCTGGATCACATTATTATCGGGGATCACAGATACATCAGCTTCAGAGAGCAGGGAATACTCGGAGAATACCTGGAATGAAGGGATTATTTTATGCTTTTACGAAAAACATATGGAATAGATCTGGGAAGCAGTACCATTAAGGTCTATTCTTTTTTAAAGAACAAGAGTTACATGGAAAAAAACATGGTGGCATGCAGAGGACGCAAGATCATTGCAATAGGAAATGAGGCCTATGAGATGTTCGAGAAATCCCCAGTAGATATTGAAGTGAATTCTCCCATGACATTTGGAATGATCGCAAATCTGGAACTGCAGGAAATTGCCTTGTACAGTATGATGAAGAAGATCGACAAATTTCTTGGGATTGGATCGGATATGTTCTTTTCAGTTCCGCTTGATATGACGGCAATCGAGAAACGTGCATATTACCATGTGGCAAATGGCTACTGGCTCCGCCAGAACCGCGTCTATATGGTGGAGGCTCCGATCGCTGATGCACTTGCTATGGGAGTGCGGATGGAGGATAATGAAGGTAGTATGGTTGTCAACATCGGTGCACAGAGTACACAGTTTTCAATTCTTACAGATGGAAATATTATTATTTCCAGGAAGGTACCGATTGGCGGCAGGCAGATGAATGAAGCTATCTGTGCGGAGATCCGCAAGCGTTATAATCTTCAGATAGGTACGCGTACCGGCAAGAGGCTTAAGATTGCCATGGGACGACTGAATGACCAGCGTAAAGACGCACGTAAAGTAGTCGGGATCGACAGCATCTCAGGACTTCCGCGCGAGGAGATCATTTCCGGATATGTGGTAAACGCAGGCATTATGGACTGTGTAAATGAGATTGCAGCAGAAATGAAGACATTTCTTGAGAGAATCCCGCCTCAGATAGCTTATCATATTGCCAGAGAGGGGATTTATCTTACCGGCGGGAGTACCCGTATACCATACATAGATAATTATCTGGCAAGCTATACAGGATTTTCTTTTAATCTCTCGCCTTTTTATGAAAAGGCAACGATCTGTGGTCTGGAAAAAATCATCCGTGACCGTGATCTGAGAAAATGGGCACAGCCTGTTAAACAACGTAAACTGTAACTGCGAAGATGCCAGTTACTGTAAATTATAATTTTTTAGGGGTATGATACATGAAAAACCTGAAAAAGAAATTTCAATTTCGCATACATTTTAAAAGTAAACACTTGCTGGTGATCATGACATTCTTTTGTGGCAGTGCTGTTGTGTCAACGCTGGCTTCAGGTGTCACGTCGGCACCACTTGCAGAGGCGGCAGGCATGATCGTAGTTCCGTTCGAAAAGAGTATTAACGGGATTGGGAGCTGGCTTGGTGAAGTGCATCAGACATTTCAGGACAAGCAGGAGCTGATCAGTAAGAATCAGGAACTTCAGCAGGCGGTAGATACACTCACAGAGCAGAATAATATTCTGATCCAGAACCAGTCAGAACTTTCCCGTCTGCAGGAACTTTATGATCTGGATGAGGAGTATTCTTCCTATCCAAAAGTTGCCGCAAGGATCATCTCAAAGGATCCGGGAAACTGGTATGATACTTTTATGATCAACAGAGGACGCAACGACGGAATCCGGGTGGACAATAATGTTATTTCCGGGAAGGGGCTGGTCGGTATTGTCACAGAAGTCGGACCAGACTGGGCAACTGTCCGGGCCATTATTGACGACAGCAGTTATGTTAGTGTAATGACTGTAGGAACAGATGACAACTGTGTGGTAACAGGTGATCTGGAACTGATCGATGAAGGAAAGCTTCGTTTTTCGCAGCTTTATGACAAGGATGACAAGGTTTCTGTAGGAGAACGGATTGTCACATCCAATATCAGTGATAAATATGTTGAAGGATTGTTTGTCGGATATGTCAGTGAGATCGAGCTGGATACAAACAATCTGACCAAGACCGGTACGATCGTAACACCGGTAGATTTTCAGCATCTGAAAGATGT
Organism: uncultured Blautia sp.; assembly: GCA_934402155.1. Classification (GTDB taxonomy): domain Bacteria; phylum Bacillota; class Clostridia; order Lachnospirales; family Lachnospiraceae; genus Blautia_A. The sequence continues at coordinate 6,765 of CAKRTP010000032.1, forward strand.
TTTTGTGATCACTGTGAATAAACAGGATTCCACCACTGATAGTGACAGTGCATCCGACAAGGAAACGACTGAAGCAGCAGATCAGGAGGGAACAGAATAATGAAGAGTAAGATCGTTCTTTTTTGTACGATCATTGTATGTTTCATTTTGCAGTCTACGCTTCTTCAGAAAATATCAGTTGGCTCGATCACGCCGAATCTGCTTTTGATCCTGTGTGTATCTATGGGACTGATGAGAGGACGTAAGAGCGGGCTCTGGACTGGCTTTATCAGTGGACTGCTGGTGGATCTGTTTTATGGGTCTGTATTTGGATTCTATGCACTGATCTACATGTATGTGGGATTTTTCAGCGGTTATGCATTTCGTACCTATTATGATGATGACATCAAGGTTCCGATGGTTCTGACAGCCGTTATGGATCTGTTCTATAATCTGGCAGTGTATGGACTTCAGTTCTTTCTGCGAGGAAGACTTGGAATCTTTAAATATCTGTACAGGATCATAATTCCGGAAATTTTTTATACAGTATTTCTGACAATGATAGTATATAAACTTTTTTATTATATTAATCATCGCTTTATGAGTGCGACCAGGAAAGAAAGGAAATCTATTTGGGTACTAAAATAAAAAGAATATTCAAAAAAATCCAGCTGAAACGAACCTCTGTGCTTTTGCTTGTGTTTATTTTGCTGTCATTTGTGCTGATCAGGCAGGTCTATGTACTGCAGATCATTCAGGGAGAGGACTACATTGATGAGTTCCAGACAAGGACTACAAAAACGCGTGTGCTCAAAAGTACCAGAGGTAATATTTATGACAGAAATAACAAACTGATCGCTTCCAATGTTCTGTCATATTCTCTGACATTTGAGGATAACGGAAGCTATGACACTACCCGTCAGAAAAACCTGACACTGAATGGAGTTGCCTATAAAGTGCTGCAGATTCTTGCCGAGAACGGTGACAGTCTTTCTGACACTTTTCACATCAAGCTGGATGATAATGGAAATTATATTTTTGATGTTGATCCTGGATTTACGCTGAATCGATTCAGAGCAGATATATACGGTCACGCACTGATCGATGATCTGACTGAAGAAGAGGCAGCAGCCAGTGCTGATGATATGATGAATTATCTCAGCGGCAGTAAGGGATTTTCAATTGTCCTTTATGGTGAGGATGCCTATACAGCTGGGGAACTGGAGCAGTATGGTCTTCCGCAGGAGCTGACCAAACAGGAAATTCTTGACATTGCAAGTATGCGCTATAAGTTAAGTACAAACAGTTTCCAGAAGTATATGGCAGTTACAATTGCCACAAATGTCAGTGAGAGTACAGTAGCTGCTGTCAAAGAAAACCAGAATGAGCTTCAGGGTATCGATGTACTGGAGGATTCTTCACGACAGTATATGGAAGATGAAAGCATGGGACCGCTGCTTGGTTATACAGGAAAGGCATCTTCGGATGAACTGTCAGATCTCAAAAAAAAGAATTCCAAGTATTCTAATGATGCGGTGATCGGAAAAGCCGGAATTGAACAGTACATGGAACTGGATCTTCAGGGAACTGATGGTCAGGAAACAGTCACTGTAGATAACCTTGGTAAAGTTTTAAAAATTGCCAGTGATACGACGGTAGAGCCACAGGCCGGAAATGATGTATATCTTTCTGTGGATTCTGACTGGCAGGCTGCAATTTATCAGATCCTCAAACAGAGAGTTGCCGGTATTCTGCTCAACAAGATTGAGGCTGTCAAGGAATTTGACTATGAAAAGGAACAGGATGCAAGTAAGATCGTCATCCCGATTTATGACGTATATAATGCGCTGATCTCCAACAGCGTGATCGATATTGACAAATTCAGCAGTCAGGATGCGTCAGATACAGAAAAAAATTTATATGCCAAATTTCAACAAAAACAGCAGGCAGTTTTTGATACAATAACTAACAGATTGACAATGGATGAGCCACCTGCATATAAGGATGAGTCTGATGAACTGCAGGAGTATCTTTCCTATATCTGCGATACGATCCTCAGGGATACGCTTGGTGTGATCAAGAAAGATTCCGTAGATACTTCCGATGCAACTTATCAGGCATGGGCTGTGGATCAGAGCATCAGTCTCAAGGATTATCTGAATTATGCGGCCAGTCAGAACTGGATTGACATTTCTGTCATTTCTCCTGATGGAGACTATCTGGATTCTGATGAGGTTTACAAAGCACTGACAGATTATATTACAGACTACTTAAAGACAGATACAGGATTCTCCAAACTTTTGTATAAGTATATGCTGATGAATGACCAAATTTCAGGTCAGGAGGTATGTCTTGTACTTTATGAGCAGGGAGTTCTTTCAAAAGACGATTCAAGCTATGCAAATCTTGCTTCCGGTCAGATGTCGGCATACGATTTTATGATCAACAAGATTGCCAATCTGGAGATCGAGCCTGCCCAGCTTGCACTGGCACCGTGCTCCGCATCAGCTGTTCTTACTGACGTAAAAACAGGAAAAGTCCTTGCTTGTGTATCCTATCCGGGATATGATAACAATAAGCTCAGCAACAATATGGACACCAGCTATTATTCAAAACTGGCGCTGGATCAGTCAAGTCCTTTCTTTAACAAAGCCACACAGCAGACAACAGCACCTGGATCCACACTGAAGCTTTTGTCTACCGTTACCGGTATGATGGAGGGAATCGTTGACGATGGAACTTATTATGAATGTACAGGTAAGTTTGATCTGGTAACACCTGCAATTTACTGCTGGAACCGACAGGGTCACGGATCATTGGAGATCCGAGGAGCGATCGAGCAGTCATGCAACTACTTTTTTAATATGATCGGTTTTCTTGCCGGAAAGAATGCCAACGGAGATTTTTCTGAAACACTGAGCCTTTCGAAGCTGCAGCAGTATGCATCTGAGTTTGGGCTGGATGAAAAAACCGGTATCGAAATTTCCGAGGCAACACCTCATGTTTCTGACAGCAAAGCAGTTCCGTCCTACATCGGACAGGGAAATCATCTGTTCAGCACCAGCCAGCTTGCACGTTATGCGACTGCACTGGCAACTTCAGGAACAGTATATGATCTTTCTCTTCTGGACAAGGTAACAGATTCTCAGGGAAAAGTCCTCACGGAATATGCACCATCCATCAGAAATCAGATGAGCGACGTTCCGGACAGTGTATGGGAAGATATCCATGATGGTATGAGAAGGGTGGTTCAGACTCATGATCAGTTCAAAAATCTCGGAGTGACACTTTCCGGTAAAACAGGTACAGCTGAGTTGGATATTTATCATCCTAACCATGGTCTGTTTATTGGTTATACCACATCTTCCTCTACAGGGGAACCGGAATATGCACTTGCAGTGCGTATTGCAAACGGATATACTTCAGGAAACGCCTGCCTGACTGCAAATGATATTCTGCAGTATATTTATAATCTGGCAGATGAAGATACGATCCTGACAGGCTATGCCTCCAGTGATACAAGTAATACATCAAACGATTAATCATATATGGTGCAGGATATTTTCCTGCACCTTCAGATTACAGAAGAAAATACCAGAAGTCTGGAACATATCTTTCAGGAGGATACAGAAATATGGGTGAAGTGATCGTAATTACCTCTGGCAAGGGCGGAGTAGGAAAGACGACGACAGCAGCAAATATAGGCACAGGTCTGGCAATGCTGGACAAGCGGACAGTTGTTGTTGATACAGATATCGGTCTTCGGAATCTGGATGTGATCCTTGGACTCGAAAACCGCATTGTATATAATCTGGTTGATGTCATAAATGGAAGCTGCAGACTGAAACAGGCACTGATCAGGGATAAAAAACATCCTGAACTTTATCTTCTGCCATCTGCACAGATGAAGGACAAGTCTTCTGTTTCACCTGAGCAGATGATAAAGCTTACAGAAGAACTGAGGGAGGAATTTGATTTTGTTCTTCTCGACTGTCCTGCCGGGATTGAACAGGGATTTCGAAATGCGATTGCCGGTGCAGACAAGGCACTTGTTGTTACGACACCGGAAGTATCAGCAATCCGGGATGCAGACCGTATCATCGGTCTTCTGGAATCACAGAATATCCGGGATATTCATTTGATCATCAACCGTCTGCGACCGGACATGATCGCGAGGGGAGATATGATGTCTGTGGAGGATGTGATCGAAATCCTGGCAGTTGACCTTATAGGCACGATCCTGGATGATGAGCAGATTGTGATCGCAGCCAATCAGGGAGAACCTCTTTCAGGCAGGAACTCGCAGGCTGAGGAAGAATACAGAAATATCTGCCGCAGATTGCTGGGAGAGGAGATTCCGTTTGTGGAACTCAGGCAAAAAAAAGGCATGTTTCAGAAACTTGGAGATTTTTTCCGTAAATAAATTTTAGACGGAGGGAGAGGATTTATGTGAAGTCCCTTTTACAGATAAGAAACCGTTCCGCTGAATATGCAAGAGACCGTATGAAGCTCCTTCTCACAGCAGAACGGATCGACTGCTCTCCGCAGATAATGAAGCTGCTGAGGAATGATATGATCCGCACAGTAAAAAAATACGTTTCTGTTGATGAGGATAATGTTGTTTTCCGAATCAGTCAGGAACCACCTGTTCTTCATGCGGACATTCCGGTATATAAGAAAAAGGAATAAAACACAAAATGATTAAACAGTATAAATTACGATTTTATAATTTCAGGCTGGTCATCTTTCTGCTGGCGATCAGTGTGATCGGAATTCTTCTGGTAGGAAGTGCCAGAAGTGATCTGAGAAGCAAACAGCTTATAGGTGTTGTCATGGGACTGATCATTATGGTGATCCTTTCTTTGATAGATTATTCATGGATCTCGAATTTTCAGTGGATCATGTATGGCGTCAATATTGCGCTTCTGCTGATCGTTCGTCTGTTTGGTGATTCTGCAAACGGTGCAGCGCGCTGGATCGACTTTGGATTTATCCGTTTTCAGCCGACCGAACTATCCAAGATTATCATTATTCTGTTCTTTGCAAGATTTTTCATGGATCATGAGGAAGATCTGAATACACCGAAAACGCTGGCAAAAGCTGCATTATTGCTGGCTGTTCCCCTGTTTCTGATTTATGAGCAGCCTGACCTCAAAAATACGCTTATGATGCTCGCAGTATTTTGTATTCTGATCTACATTGCAGGACTCAGTTACAAAATCATCGGAGGAACATTCCTGATCCTGATTCCGCTGATCATTATTTTTCTTTCAATTGTTGTTCAACCGGATCAGAAACTGATTAAAGATTACCAGAGAGACCGAATCATGTCATTTCTCTATCCCGAAAATGACGAGTATACAGATGATATTCAGCAGCAGAATAACTCCAAGATGGCGATCGCATCAGGAGAACTGATAGGTAAGAAGCTGTCCGGAAGTGACGAAGTAACGTCTGTAAATAAGGGAAATTTCGTATCTGAAAACCAGACAGACTTTATTTTTGCAGTTGCAGGAGAAGAATACGGATTTCTTGGATGCTGTACGATCATCATTCTGCTTCTTGTAATCTCGATAGAATGTCTTCGGATGAGCCTTCGTGCAAAGGATCTGTCAGGTAAGATCATCTGCTGTGGAATGGCAAGTATTGTTGCATTGCAGAGTTTTCTTAATATTTGTGTGGCAACAGGAATTGCGCCTAATACGGGAACACCTCTTCCATTTGTAAGCTATGGCCTTACTTCACTGGTCAGTCTTTATATCGGAATGGGCCTGGTATTGAACGTAGGGCTTCAGAGCAGTGCATATAATAAGGAAATTCGCAAAAAGTCGATGAATCAGAAAGAGGATTACTTATGAAAAAAGAACAGCCAAACGGACGCAGAAGAGAGGGCGACAGAACGAGCTCTGCAAGGCCCGGAACCGTCTCCCAGAGAGCTTCTTCTGCAAAGAAAAAACAGGCCAGATCTGCAAGACCTACAGGAAGTGTTTCACATACACAGGTAAGAAGCACCCGCAGCACAGCATCGGTACAGACCAGAAAGCCTTCAGCAGCCCGCAGAAAAAAACGACGCAGAAGAAATCTGCTTCCGCTTCTGATTTCTCTGTTTTTAGTAATCATATTATGTGGCGGTGGATATTTCCTTTTTCAGAGCGGATTATTATCCATGGGCAGGAAAGTTCAGGCATTTGACATTTCACAGGAATTTCAGTATCAGAATGCACTGAAAACAACACAGCGAGCCGCTTCCTTTGCAGCTGATCTCTGTGTTGTGAGTGGTGATCAGAGCCTGGATTCAGTGAAGCTTGAGGAAGGGCAGGAGGGACTTCTGCTCAATATCAGCGATAAATCCGTGATGTATGCGAAGGGAGCATATGAAAAAGTATATCCTGCAAGTATCACCAAGATCATGACAGCGCTTCTTGCATTTACCAATGGGAACATGGATGATGTTGTCACAATCTCAGAAGAAAATGTAACGCTGGAAGAGGGCTCCCAGAGAGTCGGATTTCAGGTAGGTGATCAGGTCACAATGGATGAACTGGTTCATTGTCTGCTGGTATATTCAGGAAATGATGCCGCCTCTGCCATTGCGACACATGTTGGCGGCACGACAGAAAATTTTGTATCTATGATGAATGCATATGCTGCTCAGCTTGGATGCACGGGAACACACTTTACAAACCCTCATGGATTACAGGATGAGAATCATTATACTACACCATACGATATCTATCTGATGCTGAAGGAGGCACTGAAATATCCGGAGTTTACAGAAATCACGCAGATGAGCAGTTATACCACCAACTACAAATACAGTGATGGTTCTGCAGCAAGTGTAGTATTGACAGCTACAGATCATTACCTCACCGGAGAGGCAACTGCACCGAAAGGTGTGACAATTCTTGGCGGTAAGACAGGAACGACCAGCAGCGCGGGCAATTGTCTTGCATTATTATGCCAGAATGAATATGGAAATCCATTCGTATCCATTGTGATGGGGGCTTCCAGCAAAGAACTTCTGTATCAGGAGATGAGTTCCCTTCTGGAGAATATTAATACTGTATAATGTTAAAGAGCAGTTCGAAGTATTTCATTTTGTATGAGATATCAGAGCTGCTTTTTATTAGCGCAAGCTTTAACTACAAAGGATAATATGTTATAGTATAATAAAACACATAACAAATCCAAACCCCTGCGCTACGCGCCGTAAACAAGGAAGACAGGCAAAATAAATTGCGTATTTCTTTTTATTTATAAAATTTCACAAAAACTTGTAATTATCTATTGAAATTTGATGCAAAATACACTATAATACAAACATATTAATTATCGTATTTGTTCTAAATTAATATCATATTGTGTCTAAGGAGGAAAACAGGATGGTTGAACTGATCGTAGGAAAGAAAGGCAAAGGCAAAACAAAAGTACTGTTAGACAAAGTGAACGGCGCAGTTAAGGATGCGAATGGCAGCATTGTTTACTTAGACAAGAGCACTAAGCACATGTATGAACTGAATAATAAGGTGCGTCTGATTGATGTTTCTGTATATCCGATCAAGAACGCTGATGAATTTGTTGGGTTTGTATGTGGTATTATTTCTCAGGATCATGATCTTGAGCAGGTATATCTTGACAGCTTCCTGACTACAGCCAAACTGGAAGGACTGGATGTTACCAATACACTTGAGCAGCTTACCGCAGTTGGTGAGAAATTTAATGTAAAATTCATCATCAGCATGTCTCTGGACAAGGAAGAACTTCCGGCTGCATTCCAGGATAAAGTCATAACTGCATTATAATTACGGATTCATTAAATTTTACATAGGATGGAGAAAAAGGAACCCTGTATTAGCAGAGTTCCTTTTTTCTGCGACAACGCATTTAGGTTACATAATTTGGATTATGTAACCTAAATGAATATTAAGGATTTTATCGTTTGACATTCTATCCTCAAACGTTTATAATATGACTGTCAATAAAATTAATTTATAATCTGCTGGAAAATTCACTACCAATCATACAGAGAATGCCCCGCAGAATATATGAAACAATTACAATATTTCTAATACAAAGGCAGGTGAACAGAATGGATAGTTGTGATTCTCACGGGCGAAGTAGTAACACAGGATGGAAGAGAATAGTAGTTTGTGATATCATGGCATATCGCATTCTGCTCTGATCTTTATATTTTTTTGTTCTTTTTTCTCTTTTTATCCTGTTTATTAAAATCCCTGAACACAATTTACAATCAAACTAATTGACATTGACATGCTCTGAAAAAGACCATGCCTTGTTTTGGTGTGCTCTTTTTCAATAACACCCAAAAGGAGAAAAACAGGATGGAAAACAGAACACAGAATTACGCAAAAGAAATTCTGGATATCATCAGAAGCAATGTATCTCCTGCAGTTCTTTCCAAACGACTGCAGGATTTCCATGAAAACGACCTTGCTGAGGTATTGCCGGAACTTTCTTCAGCAGAGCGAAGCAAGCTTTACCGGATCTTTGATCTGGATACCTTATCCGATATTCTGGAATACACAGATGAGGAAAGTGCAGTTACTTACTTTGAAGAGATGAACCTCAAAAAAGCGGCAGCAATTCTCTCCCGAATGGAGACAAATGTATTATCCGATATCCTGCAGCATTTTGACAAAGAGAAACGCAGACTTCTGATCGAACTTCTGGATGATGACGTACGCCATGATGTAGAAATGATCAACACTTTTGATGACGAAGAAATCGGAAGCCGAATGACTACAAACTGCATTATAATAAACAATCACCTTTCCATAAAAGGTGCAATGAGTGCTCTGGTATCACAGGCAGCCCAGAACGACAACATCTCTACAATTTTTGTAGTAAATGATAATCAGGAATTCTATGGAGCAATTGATCTGAAAGATCTTATCATTGCACGTCAGGATCACCCTCTTGATGAACTGGTAGTTACCTCTTATCCGTATGTGTACGGAACTTCCCTGATCGATGACTGCATAGAAGACCTCAAAGATTATTCCGAAGATTCCATTCCGGTTCTTGATAACGACAATCGTCTGATAGGAGTTATTACCTCTGCAAGTATTGTAGACCTGGTTGATGATGAGATGGGAGAGGACTATGCGAAATTTGCCGGTCTGACTGCCGAAGAAGATCTCCAGGAACCACTGAAGGAGAGTATGAAAAAAAGAATGCCATGGCTGGTCATTCTTCTCGGACTTGGAATGATTGTTTCTTCCGTAGTAGGTATTTTTGAACAAGTTGTAACCAACTTACCGATTATCATGTGTTTCCAGTCCCTGATCCTGGATATGGCAGGTAATGTCGGAACTCAGTCACTGGCTGTGACTATTCGTGTACTGATGGACGAATCCCTCACAGGCAAACAGAAACTGGAGCTTGTATTTAAGGAAATGCGTATCGGTCTCTGCAACGGCGGACTTCTTGGTATCATGTCCTTTGTACTGATCGGTTTATATATCTGGCTGTTCAAAGGCAAAACGCTTGTATTTGCTTATGCAGTTTCTGCATGTATCGGCTTTTCACTGTTGCTCGCAATGCTGATCTCCAGTGCAGTCGGAACCTGCATACCTTTATTCTTCAAAAAAATCCATATTGACCCGGCAGTTGCTTCCGGCCCGTTGATCACTACCATAAATGACCTTGTGGCCGTTATCTCTTATTATGGAATGAGTTGGTTCTTCCTTATTGAGATTCTGCATCTGGCAGGATAATTCAACAAATAAAGAGGCTGATCAATTTAACGATCAGCCCCTTATTTTTATATCTGTTCTGCAGCTTCAGTCTTCACGCAATTTCACAAATTTGGCGGCCTGACGCCGTCTGGCATCATCAATTGCCGCATAATGCTTTTTCGTTGTATTGACATCTTTATGCCCCAGGACGTCCGCAACCAGATAAATATCACCTGTTTCCTGGTAAAGCGTTGTACCATAGGTGCTGCGCAGCTTGTGCGGTGTGATCTTTTTTGTGGTTGTGATCTGACTTGCATATTTTTTTACAAGATTCTCAACCGCCTGAACACCGATTCGCCGGCGCTGGGCAGAATAGAAGAGAGCGTGTTCATGACCTTCCAG
>CAKRTP010000033.1 GCA_934402155.1 uncultured Blautia sp.
GATCGGATTTCCCCTCCAGGGCCATTTCATGTGCCGGCTTCTCATCAGGCAGAGGTTCTTCGGAGATTTCTGCGCTCTTTTCCCTCTCAAACCGGCGCATCAGTTCCTCATAGGAAGCTTTTACTTCCTCCTTCGTGAGTACAAGATCCTCGAAATCTTTATCCGCAAAAAGTGCCTCTTCAATCTGTTTTTCTCTCTCTATAAACTCCTCCTCCAGCAGTCTCTGGAAGGTTTCGTCATCTATCTCATCCTGCATATCCAGGTTCTTTTCTGATATTTCTTCGTTCTCTTTAAACTCTTTTTTCATATACAATCTCCAGCCAATGGGATATTCCTTGACAATTTTGTCCTTGTAGTTCATAGTTATTGATAGTAAAAAAGATTTTTCAGGAGGAATTCCCATGAAGCATATTGTTCTTACCGGCGGCGGTACTGCCGGACATGTTACTCCAAATATAGCTCTGATCCCGACCCTCAAGGAAGCTGGATATCAGATATCTTATATCGGTTCCTATAACGGAATCGAGCGTAAACTGATCGAGGAACTTGGAATTCCCTATTATGGGATTTCCTCAGGTAAACTGAGACGTTACTTCGATCCAAAGAACTTCTCTGATCCGTTCCGCGTTCTCAAAGGATTTCATGAAGCCAAGAAACTTCTTAAGCAGCTGAAACCCGATGTTGTATTTTCAAAGGGAGGATTCGTTACCGTCCCTGTTGTTATCGCTGCAAAGCGTCGTAAAATCCCAGCAATCATCCATGAGTCTGATATGACTCCAGGACTTGCCAACAAACTGTGTATTCCATCTGCCGTAAAGGTCTGCTGTAACTTCCCTGAGACAGTCAGTGCTCTTCCAAAGGACAAGGCTGTCCTCACTGGTACTCCGATCCGTCAGGAATTATTAAATGGCAGCAAAGAATCAGGTCGTCAGTTCTGTGGGTTCAGTGCCGACAAGCCGGTTCTCATGATCATCGGCGGCAGTCTTGGTGCTGCCTCAGTCAATGATCACGTCCGCAAGATCCTTCCGGAACTTCTGAAGGATTTCCAGGTGATCCATCTGTGTGGTAAGGGAAAAACGGACGAGAAACTGACAGGTACTGCCGGATATGTCCAGTACGAATATATCAAGGACGAACTGCCGGATCTTTTTGCCCTGGCAGATGTCGTGATCTCCCGCGCCGGAGCCAATGCGATCTGTGAGATCAGTGCTCTCCACAAACCAAATCTCCTGATCCCGCTGTCAGCCAATGCAAGCCGCGGTGACCAGATCCTGAATGCCCGTTCTTTTGAAAAACAGGGCTACAGTATGGTTCTTGAAGAAGAAGAGATCACCGATCAGAAGCTCCTTGATACGATCCACCAGCTTTATGACAACCGCCGCTCCTTCGAGGAAGCCATGGCCTCCAGCAAGCAGATGGATTCTATCCATCATATCGTTTCTCTTATTGAAGAATGTGTTTCATCTAAATAACAGACAGATATTTTACGCAGACATCCTTACTTACGGCTGTCTGCGTATTTTTTTGAGTTTCTCTTTCATCCACGCCTTCGACCTGAGATTACGATTATTGACACTGTTTCTGCTCATTCCATATTCCTCGGCCAGCACATCCGGCGGCACTCCATAGAGCTGTGTCCTGATCAGAATGTCATAGCTGACAGGATTTTTCTTCCGGAGCATCTCCAGAGCAAGTTTCCTGTCCGCCTTATCTTCCAGGTCAAGGACAACAGCTTCCGGATTTTGTTTTTCATCTATAAAATCTGTGCCATTGTCCTCATCCATAATACACATTTCATGTCTGTTACAGGAACGCTTCAGATAATCAAAGCTCACCATTCGGGTCTTGTAGCCGACCTTGGCTCTCAGACTTTCTTCATTGGAAAAATCAAGCGTCTCCTCGCCCTTCAAAAAGTAAATAAATACTTCCTGCGCAATATCCAGAGCGATGTTCTTTTCCTTCACGATCCTGTAGGCAACACTTGCTGAGAATTCAAAAAATGTATCGTAAAAGCCTGTAAAATTCTCAACCATATCTTTTGTAGCATTCCGGCATTTTTATTTTACTTTTGCCAGAATTTCCTCTCTCTCCTCATCTGTCAGACTGCCTGGTTTCCAGGTAAGCCCGACATTATCACCCTCATATCTCGGAATCAGATGCATATGAAAGTGAAATACTGTCTGTCCTGCTATCTCCCCATTATTCTGCACAATATTGAATCCATCGCAGTTCAGAGCATCTCGAAGTTTTGCTGCCATATGCTTTGCAAGGATCATCGCTTTTCCTGCTGTTTCATCCGGCAGCTCATAAATATCAGCTGCATGTGCCTTCGGGAGGATCAGGGCATGTCCCTTGCTTGCCGGTCCCAGATCAAGGATCACGCGGAAGTCTTCATCCTCATATAAGGTAGCTGACGGAATTTCTCCATTTGCAATTTTACAAAAAATACAATTTTCCATGGTCGTTTTCTCCTTTATTTTATAGCGTTTTCTGGTTCTATTGTGACGTATTTCTTCGAATTTTTCAATACGAAATTTGTTGCAGCTGTCGATTTCCGATGCTACACTTGACGTGAGGTGACAGATTATGAGAGAAAACATCGATTCTGTAAAAAGCACAGAACAACTTCAAATCCTGCTTTCCAGATTTTCTCATGAACTGCGGAATCCACTGGCTCTTCTGTCCAGCGGGCTGCAGCTTCTCGCTTCTTCCCACCCTGAACTTTCTTCGGACGAACAGTGGGAAAATATCCTGGGAAATCTGGAATATATTCATGCGCTTCTGGACGACCTGTCCCGATACCAGAATGCAGGGCAGCTTTCCCTTGTCTTAACTGACTTAGGTACCTGTTTAAACGAAATCGCAAGGTCCTTTCGCCCTGTACTGGAATATCTGGAAATTGAATTTGAGACGGACATCCCCTCAGATCTCCCCAAACTCTCTCTGGATCCGTTGAAAATCCGGCAGGTATGTCTGAATCTTCTTCGAAACGCACAGGAATCCATAGACAATCCACATGGAGTTATACGTTTTTGTGCCGAATCCACTGCTGATTATATACATATCTCCGTTTGTGACAATGGATGCGGCATGACCTCCTCTCAGAAAATGCGGGTATTTGAGCCTTTCATAACCTACAAGTCCGGCGGCACCGGCCTCGGACTTGCCGTCACCAGACAGATCATAGAAGCACATCACGGCTTCATAAAGATCGAAAGTGCTCCCGGAGCCGGAAGCACTTTTCATGTGTATATTCCCTTATCTCAGCCTGCCAAAGACATTTCCGAAACCTGAGATACAAAAATATCCATACCCTTTTAATCAGAATAATCTTTCCATTTCTTTCCGGACGGATGCCACAGCAGGACTGAAAGCACGAAACCGGCGAGCATGCCTCCCACATGTGCAGCATTATCTACTCCTGAACTGGCAAATCCAAAATAAAGCGAGAATGCAGCCATGACCAGTATCTGTCTCACAGACAGGTCACCAAGCCATCCTTTATTTCGGATCACCACATAGATCATGGCTCCCATCACTGCAAAAACAGCTCCTGAGGCACCGGCCGATACCGAAAATTCCTGTGTTCGCAGTTCCAGAAACAACGAAACAATATTTCCTGCAATTCCCCCCAGAAGATAGATCAGTAAAAAACGAAGCTTACCTATCACCCGCTCCAGGCGGCTTCCAATTACAAACAATACAAGCATATTATTGACAAGATGCTCGATTCCAAAGTGAAGAAACATAGAAGTAAACAGCCTGTAAACTTCCCCTCTCTCCACAATATAAGGTGTATATGCTGCCCCGTAATCCAGTACATGCCATGCATCCTGTGATGTTCCCGTAAACTCCACAGCAACAAAAACCAGGATGTTGAGCAGGATCAGTACAGCTGTCACGGGTTCTTTACGGATCTCTTCCAAAGTCCTCACTCCATTCTGTCAGATTGCACGTTTTATATGTTCCGTATATTCTAACAGATGAGTTTCTCTATAGCAAGTATTGTATATCCGTCTGTAAGATATGGTCCTTCTGTGAGTCCCGGGTTTTATTTTATGAATACATACCTCGCTTCTGCAAAATCAATCTCATCTTCGTCCTGAAGCTGATATTCTTCGTTTGCCTTCAGCATTCTTCCATTTACGGAAGTTCCGTTTCTGGAATTCAGATCTGTCAGGAAATATTCGTCTTCCACTTTGCGGATACGGGCATGAACACGGCTTACTGTAGCACGTGGGATCACTGCATCTGCTGCATTTTCCATTTTACCGATCACTGTCAGTTCCTGTTCAAGAAAAATCGTTGCGAATTCGCCGGGTTCTCTGCTCACAAGACTGGATGGCCCTCTGACCTGACCCGCTGACAAAACTACCGTTTCTCCATAGTCTTCTTCCCCTTGCAGTTTATTTTCCATATAAGAATTTTTCCTGAGTCCTGCCGTTCTGACATGCTGCACTTCTTCATGAGGATATTTCTTTATTTCCTGTTTGCCGGGATCATATCCTCCCCATCTGTCTTCTGATTTCTCCCGTTTATCAGAAAACTCTTTCCGGACCTTCTGCCGCCACTCTGCGGTTTCGTCCTGTTTTTTCTTCTTTTTTTCATCAAGCCAGCTTCCGAGGGCACCGACTCCAAGGAGCAGGATCGCTGCGGCCAGCACTGCTTCTGTCGGCACTCCTTTTATATATCCCAGATAAGCGGCTCCTGAAATCCCCAGAAGTATCAGAACTCCCAGACTGCAGCCTCCAATCCATAAAATTTTGTTATTTATTGCTTTTCCCTGAGCTTTCTGCTTTTTTTCTTTGAGTTCTTCCGCAAAGTCCACTGGTTTTTCTTCAGGCAGAAATTGTCGTTCTGAGATTTCCTCTGCATCTTTTTTCTCCTCTTTCTTTTCCACTGACTCTTCTGCGCCATTCTGATAAATCAGCTCCTTGATCATTTCCAGCTGAATCCCCGTCTCCAGTGCTTTGCGGTAGATTCCATATCCCATCGTCACAGCCACCGGATCATCATGATCCAGTTTTGGCAGAAAATATTCCGTCATTTCACGAAACTGTTCACTGATCGTTCCTGATTCTCCCGGAAGACAGCAAAAATACATCTTCTGCTTTTCGACATCCAGATACATATATTCCGGAGAAAGCAGCAGCTGATCCGGGTTCAGGAGAAATTCTGACATCTCTTCCATGATCTTTACAAATCCTCCAAAGATGATCCTGAGATCGGACGCCTTCAGTTTCTTTTGTTCATAAAAAGAAGCCAGTGACTGCCGCGAGGTGATATCATAATAGAATAAAAATTTTCCATCCAGTCCCTGGATCCTGCATTTCAGTATCGACGGCACTGCATTTCCTGTCAGCATCCGAACCTGATAAGATGAAGTATCCACCTGGTTCTCTCCATGTAAGATCAGATAATTGTGACTCATATCTCTTTTATATTCTGCCCGCATTTTTATCCTCCAATTTCCTGCATTACTTCAGAAGCTGCTTTTATTTTTCGAATCCACTGTGTCGGACGGATCACTTTTGAACTGCCGTCCACTGTTAATTTCCATCTGAAACCTCCAAATCCGGAAATCGTATCTGCTGTATAAGTTACCTGGATCTCCGTTCCGTTCTTTACCTGTCCCGCCAGATTTTCCGCGCCGAAAAATCCGACATTTCCAAGCTCCCTGCTCCTGACTTCTGCTGCCTCCTGCGGCTGTCCTTCTTTTCGTATACCTTCCATGCTCCCGGTAAGTGCAGCTTCACATGCCGCCGCTGTCAGCCAGGCACGGTTATGTACAAAAAAACTCAGATACAGAATTCCCATCAGTACCAGAAGTATCAATGACATCACACAGGCTGCCTCTACTGTAAAACTCCCTTTCTTTAAATATTTTCTGTTCATATCAAGATTGCTCCTATATATCCCACCGCAAGAAACGGAACCAGCGGTATCTCTGTTTTTCTGCTTTTTTTGCACACTACAAGAAGAATCCCCGACCAGAACGCCGCCAGAAACAGTCCCATACAAAGCATCCTGACATAGACTTCCGTACTCAGCATCGTTCCAAGTGCTGCCAGGATCCATCCGTCTCCTGCCCCGATTGCTTCCCGGCTGAGAAATCCCATGGCCAGAAACATCATTCCGATTCCTGCCGGGATCAGTATATCTGTGATCTGCCTTCTCTGAAATATGCTGCACAAAATTCCACCAACTCCATAGACAGCCGTCAGGATCAGCGAGATCTCCCTGGATCTGAGATCCAGCCAGCTGTTTACTGCAAGAAAAATCATTGTGACTGCTTCTTTCAATATATCATCCCTCCTATCCGCAGCTGCTGCAGGCATTCCTGTTTCCTGCCTGTGACAGCTTGATCAGCTTGATCGTTCTTTTCAGCCCGCTGCAGGTTTCCTGATTGTGATAGCGGTTTCCCGTTGAAGTGATGTACACGCAGCCTGAAGGACTCTGATTCCGGCTGCACGCTTCACACGGTGAATACTTTTCTCCATATGTGTTCCTCATAGAAGAGACACGTGCCCCTGCTACCTGCTGCAATGAAACCTTAAGATACCTGCAGCTCACTCTTCTGTGATAAACACTGCCGGATTCTGTCACATATACCATCTCTTCCGGCTGACTCTGTTCGCCCTGAACCTCCTGTTCATCTGCCCCGGTCCACGCATGAACAGTTACCGTATTCTGCATCCACACTTTCGAAAGAGGAACCAGACCTCCCACCGGTGTATACGAATACACATCAGGAAGTGTGATCTTATCCGGGCCTTTCCCGTTCAGCACATATGCATACATTCCTGCTTCCTTTGTTTTCTCACAGAGTTTCTGCAGATGCACTGTCTGGATCTGATAGATATCCATAAAGGAGATCATCGTCACCATCCCCAGAAAAAAAATCGGAAGTACAAATGCTGTTTCAACTGCAAGACTTGCTCTGCGAAGCTTCTTAAAAAAGGTACAGAAAGACACCTTTTCAGAAGGTTTTTGAAACTCTCCGTTCATCGGGGGAAACTGGAGAACTGTTTTTTTCAGAGAGCGTTTCCTTTCTTTTTTCTTTCTGTCTATCATTTTTATATACCCATCGTTTTTTTCCTTCTGAAAAAGCATCTTTCTGCACCCCTTTTTTGCCGGACGGCTGTTATCCGCAGCCGCCCCGTATTCAGATATAACTATACTGTCTTGTCACGGTAAATACTTTATTTCTGTTTGCGTCGATGTCTATCGAAGCCTCTATCGCCTCAATACAGCAGTCCAGACGAAAATCATCTCTGCCCTTTGACTCACGGATACTGGCCTCGATCATGTCCATCCCACGTTCGAGTTTTTCTTTTTTGGATTGTGCCAGAAGCAGCACCTGAAGATAGTCCTCATAAGACATGCCATTTTCGGCAGTTTTTCTCTGACTGTCCAGACTTTCGAGAAGGTTTGGAAGATTCGACAGCGACAGCTGCCAGGTCGCCGCATTTTTTACAAGCGGTACCTTTCCTCCGTAAAACAGTTCTCTGACATCCAGGATACTCTCTGCAAAAGACCAGCAAAGCAGAAGTGCTGCTTCTATAATGATTGCTGCCGGCGGTACAAGAAATCCTGTGGCTATTCCAAGTGCCAGCGTATGCATCTGGGCTCTTTTTGCCGCATCTGACATCAGATACGCCGCATTGATGCCTTCCCTGATCAGAAGCAGCCTGTTCGCAGTAAATCGGAGATTGTCTCTGTCATTATCGTTTGCACCAAGAAGATATTCCTGCTGATATTTCAGTCCGGAAGAAGCCGGTTTCTGATAATTTCCAAGATGGTCCGTCAGATATTTCTGGAACAGGATCTGCGATGTCTGAGAAGAATCCTCTTCCTGATTTCCTGGCATGGACATCCCTTCCTCCAGTTTGCGCCTGGACACAAGATTATTTGCAGAAATCTGTGCGTCTGAAATTCCTTTTGACGGCGGAACGACAAGATCCAGAATACTCATGGTACGGATTCTCTTTATTACCGGGATCGGATTGATCGCATTATCGCTTTCTCCGTCCGAAAATCCATCTTCCCCGTCTTTGCTTTCCGCATCTTCGTCACTTTTTTTACCTTCTTTTTGGGCTGCTTCCTGGCTTTTATTGAAAGCGTCATTCATTTCCGAATCATAATCATTCAATGTTTCACCGTTTTCGGCCTTTTTACCATCTTCCTCTGCCTTTTTTGTCTTTTCTTCCTTGTCCTTCATATGATTCATAAGTGCCTTCACGCCCTGACTTCCCAGCGTGTCCTTCATACAGGAAACTGCCTGATGATAAAAAACTTCCCCATTCTGGTCTGTCGCCAGCCGATAGCCCGTGAAACCACCCTGTTTTATCCAGAGTTTCTGACTGTTCTGCTTCAATACAGGTCGTATATAGGATTCCAGATTATCGTAAATGGCTCCCAGATTCATTTCTGCTCCGCCCTGTGTCCCATCCAGAAAAAACAGGTCATAATCCTTAAGAAGCGACCGGTCATACTGACCAAACAGAGAGTACAGTCCAATATCCATCCCATTAAGAATCTGCGTTCTCGCTGCCGCTGCCTGTACTGACTGGATACTGGCTCCGACAAGTGACAGAAGGATGCTGAGCACTAATGCCAGAAAAACTGTAATACTGCCTTTTTTATCCATAGGCTGTGCACCGGTTCAGATAGAATTACTCTGTTTCGTGATCTTGCTGAGAATTGAATTTACCAGATTTGTAAGCTGTTCCTTAAAAATAATGACCAGACTGATCAGTACCACCAGGATCAGAATGATTTCCACAACACCTACTGCATCCTCTTCTCTTATAAATCCTCTCGCCGTTTCTATTAGATTTCTCATATACATACCTCCCATTAATCAGATAAACATTCAATTTCATTGCCCATAAAATGAAAGAAATGCAGGGATCATAATGATTGCCATGACCACTATAAGCATCATGATCATCGGCACAAGAAGCTTCGTAGCTGCCGCCTCACCAAGAACTCTTGCTTTTCGTTTACGTTCATCCCAGGCTTCCATTGCCTCCTGTTCCAGAAGATCTGCCATGTGCCTGCTTCCTTTCTGAAGGTTCTGGATCAGAATCGTGGAAAATGTTTTGTATTTCATCTGACCACAACGCTCTCCAAAGCGACGATAAGCTTCCAGTTCTGCCACGCCACTATCCATCTCGCGACATGCAGTTACGATCATCTCGTAGGCAAAATGTCCCTTAACGGCTTCTGCTCTCATGTAATCAGACGCGATTTTCTGAAATGCCCGTCTTGCAGTCATCCCCGCCTGGATCAGAAGTGTAAATTTCAGGATCAGCGGCGGATAGTCCATCATAAGCTGCTCCGAACGTTTCGCCAGTGTCTCCTGCTCCTCCTTCGCTTTTTTGAGCATAAGTACAAAGGCTGCAAAAAAACTTAATGCCGCGATCAGATTTCCTGTATTATCTCCCGGTTTCCGCCACTCCAGCTTCTGCCCGTTCCACTCATCCGGAAGATAATAATAATCCGGATCTTCCCTCGCTTCGTTATACTTCTCAATGGCCTCTCTGAGTTCTTTTTTTCTGGCTTCCTCCGGTGTCTCTTCTTTCTCCGTCTTTTCGGGCGGACTTTCCTCTTCACTTTCCTTCTCCGGAACCTGAACCTGAACTTTCTCCGGATCCTCTCCGTCTACAGAGACCTGAAATTCCTCTGTATATGCACCTGAATTTTCCTTTTCAAGGCGGTATCCCTCCGTATAGACTTCACGGCCTCCGCCTGTCAGTGTCAGTGCTGTCCCAAGAAGGTTTCCGCAGACAGCCACCAGAAGGAACAGCCTGACACTTTCCCGGTCCGCCAGTCCATCCAGTTGAAGCCACCCTGTCTTCCAGCCAAGAACGATCCCTGCAATAACAACAAAGATAACAATATGTATCCACATCTCACACCTCAATATCTACAATTTTTCTTCCAAGCCAGTAAGAAAAAACATAGATTCCAAGACACATTGTCATAGCACAGATACCAAACGGATTCCCGTACAACACTCCAAGAAATCCGGGCGAAGTCAGTTTCAGATAAAGAATGATCCCTACAGGCATCAGACTCATAACCATCTGTTCTGCTTTTTTTGCCGCAAGTGTCGTCTCGATCTCTTTTTTTACATCGATCTTATCTCCCAGCATTCTTGCAGAAGTCTGAATGATCCGTGACATATCTCCTCCTGTTCTTTTTGCCGTATAAAAAACTGCTGCAAAATTCTCCATATCTTCGATTCCACAGCGTTCACCCAGGCTGCTGAACAGTTCTTCAACCGGCACACTGACTTTAAGCTGGCTTTCCATATATCGGAATTCTTTTACGATATCTGCATCTTCCGGATACATTCTCTCAAGATCTCTTGCGCTTGCCGACACGGCATTTTCCACTGAATAACCGGCCTGCACCGATACGCTCAGTGCATTCAGTGCGTCCTTGAACTGATAATTCAGATTTTTCTTCCGTTCACGGATAAGCTGCTTTTTTTTCATTTTCAGAAATACCACTGTCACGGGTATTGTCATCAGCATCAGCCATTTGTTCTGATAGAAAAGATAGTCCAGAGCCCCACAGAGCAGAACACTCTGTATCAGATACTTTGCAGTCTCTTTCCCTGAAAAATGATATTCTCTGTAATCTTGCTTCATATTTCCACTCCTGCCCGGACCAGCTTTTCCCTGTTCAGAAGTTCTGCCTTCTGCACAAGACCTTTTCCCTCCTGCCAGCGATAAAGTGTCCTGGTTTTTATTTCATGATCCTCAAATCCACAAACTTCTGTGATCTCCAACACCTTACGGCTTTTGTCCCTCATTCGACCGAGATGGATCAGAATATCCACCCCTGATGCGATCTGTCTTCGAATCGCCTCCAGTGGAAGATCCACGCCCATCAGAGTCATCGTTTCCAGACGTGACAGCATATCCTGCGCTGAATTTGCATGAGCCGTACTCAGACTTCCTTCATGTCCCGTATTCAGAGCCTGCAGCATATCAACTGCCTCACCACCTCGAACCTCGCCCACCACGATCCTGTCTGGACGCATTCGAAGCGCAGTTTTTATCAGGTCTCTTATCGTGATCGAAGTGCCTCCGTCAACATTGGCCATCTTTGCCTCCAGACGGACCAGATTTTCCACGCCCTGAATCTTCAGTTCTGCATTATCCTCGATCGTGATCAGTCTTTCATCTTTTGGGATATAATTGGACAATGCCCCCAGAAATGTAGTTTTCCCACTGCCTGTTCCGCCGCCGATGACCATGGAATATCTCGCCTTTACAAGCACTGCCAGAAACTGTGCACATTCAGGCGGCAGGCTTCCAAGAGAGATCAGCTTTTCCATAGTGATCGGCGTGTCCGGAAATCTTCTGATCGTAAGAATCGGTCCTTCCAGTGCTACCGGACGGATCACTGCATTCACCCTCGCTCCGTTATCAAGACGTGCATCACAGATCGGCATGGATTCATTGATAACTCTGTTGCATTTTCCGACGATCTGCTGAATGACATCTTCCAGCTTTTCTCTGGAAGTAAAGCCTTTTTCCCATTTTTTAAGTTTTCCGGCCCGCTCCACAAAAATATTATCCGGACCATTTACCATGATCTCCGTCACAGAATCATCATCGATCAGTTCCTGCAAGACATCCAGTTTTCGTACGGAATAAAAAAGTTCCTGACGAAGCTGCACTTTCTCCTTCAATGAAAGAGCCGATTCTCTCATTCCGTTCAGAAGCAGATCATCAATCTCCTCCAGAATTTCCTGATCAGACAGTTCCCGCGCCAGATCCAGTTTCTCCATCAGACGCCGGCGAAGCATCCTGAATCTGTCACTGCTCATGTGAAATCTCCTTTCCCAGAAGTTCTCTCACATAATTTCCAAGCGGACTCCAGATCAGAGATTCGGGATAATCCGCACCTCCTGATTCTCCCATACAGAAAGGAAATTCCATTCTTACTATCTTTTCAGATATCTGAGGATACTCCTTCAGTTCCAGAAGTTTTTCAAACTGCCGTATCTTACTCCTCGAGACGCTATCTGTACAGACAGGCATATAAATGACTTTGCACAGATCCAGCAGCTGAAAAAGTTCCTCGATTCCATTCCCCACATCCACCACGATCACTTCATATGTCCCGTGAAGTGCAAGTTCCTGAAAAAGATATTCCCAGTCCTTATATGATGTTCCCCTGATATCTTCCGGGGACTGAACCGGCGGGATAAAATCAAGCTGTCCTGTATTTTGGACCATACTGTTCAGTTTCATGATCACTCCGGGGTTTTTCTGACGGACATAGTAGAGCAGATCACTGAGTGTGAAGGCAAAACTTTTCTGCAGCAATTCCTCGAAGCCCGAATATTCCTCCATATTCAGATAAAGAACTGTCTTTTCCTCGCTTAGTATCTGACCGAGCGTCCATGCAAAAGAAGTCTTGAGACACCGTCCCAGCGGAGAATATACTCCAATGATCTCTGTCTTTTTTCTCAGTGCGGGATTCTCCATCGGGAAAGCAGTTTTTTCTTCACCGTAACAGGCCATCACTTCTCTGAGGATTTCTGCCGAAGACTGGTATTTATATACTTCCGCATAAATATCCAGTTCCTCCGGTTTTGTTCCTTCAGTGAGTATCACGATCTTACCGATATTCAGTTCCCGTACTTCTCTGCACATGGCATCTACGGAGATAAGCAAAAGTTCAATGTGCTTTTCTCTGGCGCAGACAGCCAGACTCTCCACACTGGTAAATGCCTGGATCTCAAATGGCAGATTATTTTTCCGATTGAGATATTCCATGAAATTCCGGGCATATTCCGCCTCAAGATCACAGACTGCAAAAATTTGTTTTTTCAATATAAACCTCCTGCATAAAGCATCACACTCATAAATATAGGAATCGTAAAGTGAATATTTTCCAATGCATTTCCTCTTTGATAGTAGGGCTTTGGACTGCCTGTCTGAAAATATTCTCTGATGTATGCCGCCAGATACGCCATTCTCTGCAAAAATCCTCCACAGCCGATCAGAACAGCAAGTGAAATCCCGGCCCCGCTAAGAAAAGAAAACCAGATGCACCACAGGATTTTTGCAGGTCCCATGATTCCTCCCAGTGCACAGAATACTTTAATATCACCTGGACCAAGCAGCCGAAAATAGAACATCCATCCAAGAACTGCCAGCGGCATCAAAGTTCCAGGTACAAAGCTCATGAGACCTGAAAATCCTTTTTTCCAGAGACAATATCCTGCTCCGGCAAAAAGTGAACACAAAATCCAGCTGTTTTTTACCTGCATTCTGCGAAGATCCATGATCACAGATACACCTGTGATCGTCAGAAGCAGCATTTGTTCAGCAATAAAAAAATCCGCCTCCTTACTGTTAATAATTTAATTACATAAAAAATGGGATTGTTCCGTCAGATCTGACGGTGGGAATACCAGATGATTTCTGGTGAGTCTTATTATAGTCTTCTGTTCTGTCTTTTGTAAAGAAGATTCGTTCGCCAAATCAGGACAGCAGAATTCCTTATGATTCTGTTTTTTTTATAAATTTATTCTTATCTTCGCGTCAGAGTTATTGAAGTTTTCTGAGGGCTTTTGTATAATATGGCTATCTGTCCTGTATTTCACAGGATATGCACAGATTTAAACACTGAAAGATCAAAGAAGTTTTGAAACGGGAGGCACTTTTCATGGAAAAAAACATCAAAAAAATCGAAGATATGTCACTGAATGCCTGGCCCTCTCACAAAGTAGAGCTCTATGACGGTTGGATCCTGCGATTTTCTTATTTCTATACACACCGTACCAACAGTGTGGAGCAATTCGGGATTTCCACCCTTCCATGGCGTGAAAAAGTCTCCTACTGCGAGAATGTCTACAGGCGTCTGGGATCACCTGCCATCTTCAAGATCAGCCCCCTGGTTTCACCGGACTTCGACTATACCCTGGAAAATCGCGGTTATGAGATACAGCATATAACCGAGGTCATGACACTTGACCTTGATAATGCAGACCTCAGTGCCTCCTGTCTGGATGTAACTCTCACGGATGAGATTCCTGATATCTGGATCACCAGCCTGTTCGACCTCAAGAAAATGACAAATCCGATCCACCGCGCAGTAGTCCCGTCCATGTACCGTGCAATTCCAAAAGAGACAGTCTGTGCCTCCATCTGGAAAAACGGCAGGATCGTTGCCACCGGTCTTGGTATCCTGGATCGCGATTATATTGGCATCTACGCGATCCATGTCAAGGAAAATTACCGCGGTCAGGGATTTGCCCGTCAAATCTGCACCGCTCTCCTCAACGAAGGCATGGCAAAAGGAGCCCAGAATGCCTATCTTCAGGTAGTCAAGGGAAACACACCCGCCAAAAGACTCTATGCTTCTCTTGGCTTTACAGATTTCTATACTTACTGGTTCCGTGTTCAGCCACAGGGAGGAACAGAATGAAAAAATGGCTTTTTTTGTCGTTCTGTGGACTCTTTTGTCTTTCTTTGTCCGGCTGCAGTTTTGAAAATGCACTCGACAAGGTCATATCCTCCAAAGACGAATCACTTCAGAATATCCATCCCGACAGCACCCGTGTCTACATGGATGAAATCCAGGGAACTCTCGAAGACTTTACCGGGAACAAGGTTTCTCTTATCAGTTCTTCTCAGACTTATACTTTTGATGTTTCTCAGGCTGCCCTGGAATCTGAGGATGGTATGATCCGCGGTGATTCCATCAGTGTAGTCTACGAAGGACAGCTTTCCGATACTGATACTTCAACAGTCCGTGCACTGAAAGTAGTTGATGACTACTATAAATCAGACTCCCTGAAAGAAAAAACCTCACACGGACAGGTACAGCAGCTTACTGCAAATTCTATTACAGTAAGATCAAGAGGCGGAAAAACTGCAACTTTCCCAATCACCGGTGCAGAACAGTACTATCAGAACGGAATCAAGGCCGGAAAATGGGTCTACATTCATTACAAGGGAGAGTTCGACACTCCTGATCCTGAAAATCCATCCCGGCTTTATGGTTCTCATATCAAGGTTTTCAGTGTCTCCGATATTGACCCGCTTGTTGTACCTGCTCCGACACCAACACCATCTCAAAGTAACAAGTCCAAAGAAGAAAAAAAACTGCGTGCCGTGATACAGAATATTCAGACTGATATTTTGCAGGTAATGATCGAAAACACCAATACCCTCCTGAATCTGAATATGTCTGGGATTCCCTGTTATTTCAGTGGCGGACCCGCTTCCGGTTCTCACGTCACCATCACCTATACCGGTGATTTTGACGGCAGCTCTTCAGAAAATATTTCTGTTCTCGGAATTACAGGAGATATCCCGGAATCTCTCAGTGAGCATGGAATTTCCTTTACCGTAGCCGGTGATATCACAGCCTCTACTTCCGACACGTTCACGATTCTGACCTACGATAATATTTATGTCACCTGCAATATAGAAAATGCTTCTAATTCTTCTACCGGCGGTCTTCTCAGCGGAAGTTCGGTAAAAGTTACGTTTAATCCGGCAAAATCCCGGAAATCCAACATTATTTCCGCAATGAAAATAGAGGACATGTATGATTGATCCATGTCAGAATAAACAGATACAGTTTCTTTACAGACACAAAATGCCATAATCCTCAGCCTGAGAATTATGGCATTCTTTTTTTAGCTTCGTCTGAATTTTTCCCGGATGGTTTTTTCGCCCTCCTCAAGCCAGTTCCTCACTTCATCGGAATTTCCCAGAATCTCCTGAAATGCCTGATATTCCTGGCAGATTCCCTCTCCATGAAGAACACGATATGCACCGGCATCACTTCCAAGTGCTGTTTTGACTTTTTTTTGAAAGGCTATCCTGACATTCTCTTCCGCATGCCGGATGATCGGAAGCAAAACTTCATCCTCATATCTTCCACATCCCAGAAGATTACGGACTGTCACCAGTGTCGGAACCCACACGGTATGACTGTCTGCCAGCATGGAAATCGTCTCCCCATCCATATAATTTCCATGCTCCAGACTGTCTACTCCTGCCTCAATCGCAGCCTGTACCCCATAGATCCCATTGGTATGGCTCATTACAGCCATCCCCTCCTCATGAGCAATATGCACCATTTCTTTCACTTCTGCCTTATCCAGAGGTGTACCTGTGACTGTACCATGATTTCTGAAATCCAGAAGCCCCGTTGTCATGATCTTGATAAAATCTGCTGCTTCCGCGGCGGCTTCCCGGACTCTCTGGTGAAATTCTTTCATATTACTGAAACTTCTGCCGACAATCTTTCCATAATGTCCCTCTTTATGGATGGCAAAAACAGGTGTCCTATAATCGACCCCGTACTCTTTTGCAATCTGTGCGGCTCTCGCAGAAACTCCATAATTATCTCCGCCATCGCGCACAAAAAGAACTCCTGCCCTTCTGTAAGCCTCAAAATATTCCCGGATTTTTTCTTCACAGACATTTTTTCTGTTGCGTTCTACTGCCTCACGATAATTAATCCCATCCATCAGCATGTGTGCATGACATTCACCAAACATTTTTCTACCTCTTGGTTTTATTACTGACGGAAAAATCTGCGGATTTCTTCTTCGGAAGCCTTCACAGATCCCTGTACGAAGAACGGTTTTCCACCACCTCTCCCATTCAGAGCTGCATTCATTTCTTTTGTGAACTGACGAAGATCACCGTTTTGCTCACCCATAGCATATTTGTAACTGCCGTCTTCACCTTTTGAGAATACGGCACAGCAGCCGGAGCATTTCTGCATAACGGCATCTGCCATTTTGCGGATCTGATCTGCCTCCAGCCCGTCATGGAACAGAAG
>CAKRTP010000034.1 GCA_934402155.1 uncultured Blautia sp.
CCTGTGAACAGTTACAATTATTTTATCTTTACAAAAGAATAACACTTCAAGTATACTTGAAGTCAAGGAGGTTTTTTATTATGCATACTTATACAATTCGGGAAATATCTGAACTTTTTTCTCTTCCGGCTTCCACACTTCGCTATTATGAAAGCGAAGGTCTGCTTCCACTTCTCCGGCTTTTACATGTCTCCTCCCAGCAATCTCTCAACTGCCCCTTTAAAATCATATAATTTATCAATATACTCTTGTATAATCGTCTGGCAATGTTCTTTCACAATTACACCATCATAATCATGTGCAAGTTGATTTCGTATTTTCAACATATCTATCCATTCATCACCTGTAATCAGATTAGCCTGAAAAGATTGTCTCAGTACCTCTCTGGGAGAGCCTGTAACAAATCCGGTTATTGCGTAATACTGAATCAGAATATCTTTCATAACTTTCCATGCCAGATCAAATGTAATACTAAATTTTGCACTGGTTCCGCTAAGTACAAATGAATCTGACAGATCACGTTGTCTGGCTTCTGCAAGAGAATCCAGCGAATTCTTAAATGATTCAAATCTTCTTGTAAATTTCTCGTCCATATTGTTTAATGTCCTCCAACAATAACTGATTTTTACAGGTATCAAGATCAACCAGATCAATGGTATATAAAGTTGGTATATCTTCCAGGTCTTCCTCCAGTTCAAAAATGTCACATGCTGCCACACCGGACACTGCAATATCAATATCACTGCGTGCCGTTGCAGTTCCCTTGGCTCTGGATCCAAACAAGATTATTTTGCGTGCACCGTAAGCACTGCAGCGCTGTATGATTTCTTCCATAATTTCATCAATCTGCATAGTGCTTCCCCCTTTATTTTTAATTATACCAGAAATCTATTTAACTTTGTTCTGTTACGGCACATTACAAATGCCGCCAGAGGCAATACCAATTATTTTACCTTTACAAAAGAATAACACTTCAAGTATACTTGAAGTCAAGGAGGTTTTTTATTATGCATACTTATACAATTAGGGAAATATCTGAACTTTTTTCACTTCCGGCTTCCACACTTCGCTATTATGAAAGCGAAGGTCTGCTTCCACTTGTGGAAAAAAATTCTTCCGGTCAGAGAATCTATACCAAAGAACATATCGACCGGCTCCAGTGCATCAACTGTTTTAAGCGTACAGGCATGACGATCCCACAGCTTCGGAAGTTTTTTGAGTACGAAACAGATGAGGCACTTTACATCAATGACATCATCCAGTTACTTGAAGATCAGGAAAAACAGCTCGACGAAAAACTCAGGCAGCTTCAGAAAGATTCCGCACATGTCCATCACAAAGTAAGATATTACAAGGCGATCAAACATGCATTGGAAAACAATCTGCCGCTGCCTGAATGGGAGGAAGAATAAACATAAATGTTCATTTATGTACCATTTTCTTTTGTCAGCTTATGTATCCAATTATAGCTTCTAAATCTCATAAAAACCGGAATACCTTTAAAAAACTGGTCTGATTGTATTGCCAGCACCACCATTTCTACGGGCAGTTTCCATACAAAAGCAGCCAGAAATGATAACGGCATAACAATTCCCCATGTAGAGATCATATTCATCCACAAGCAATATCTGGTATCTCCCGCTCCCTGAAGGATTCCCACATGCACAGGCATTTGATATGACATGCCGACCATGACCAAACTCATGATCACAATAAGATGGTCTGCCAGAATAGCTGCTGTTTCACTCATCTTATACATGGATAAAAGTGGATTTTTAAAAAGTATCAGAAGAACTGCCAAAAAAATGCCTATCCCAATATCAATAACAGAAAGTGTTCTCCCTGCTGCCTTCACTCTTTCTGTATTTCCATTTCCAATCTCTTTTCCGATGATGACTGATGATGCGGAGGAAATCGCCACAATAATTACTTTCATATACTGAAAAAATGTGCTGGAGACAGAATTTGCTGCAATAGCATCATCGGATAAATGTCCCATAATAGCTGTCTGCATTGGTACGGATACTGCCCATAAAAGTGAAGTTGCCAGAATTGGTACAAATACTTTTATGTAATCTTTCTGAAGAGTTTTTTCCCATATATGGTTCTTTTCTTCTTTTATCCTGGAAAAAAACCTGATTTTTTTGTCTGCCACTGCCACATAAAAAAATACTATACATATTTCAGCTGTCCTGGCAATCAATGTACCAATTGCGGCTCCACGAATACCCAGTTCTGGAAAACCGCAATGTCCAAAAATCAACAGGTAATTTATTCCACCATTTAAAATAAGTGAAACACAAGATATCAATACCGATATTTTTATGACCTCAATGCTTCTCAGCATAGATATCATAAGATTGCTGAATAAAAAGAAAACAAAACTCCACTTTAAAATGTTAAGATATAATATTCCCTCTGCGATCAGCTCATCTGAACTTGTAAATATTCTGATCAATTGCTCTGGTATGCATGCACAGATTAAAAATACTGCACAACTCGCCAAAGCAGTTATTTTACCTGCAACTCTGGTAAGATTTCGCACTGCTTTTCTATTGTCCTGTCCCCAGTATTGAGAAGCCAGCACCACCAGTGCATTTCCAATAGCCATTCCAATTTGCTGTACAATAAAGAAAATCTGATTAACTGTAGCTGCTCCTGAAAGTGCTACCTGACTGTAACTCCCAAGCATGATATTGTCCAGCATATTTACACTGTAGGCAATCAGATTTTGAAAAGCAATACCTGCAATCAATCCTGCCAGAACCTGATAAAATTTTTTGTCTCTGATAAAAAAACGGTTTTGCATTTTCCTTCTACCTCTGTAATCTCTCAGCTATAAGAAAAGAGCATATCCTTTCATCTTGATATGCTCTTATATCTTCTTTAAAATATTACTTTTCCAGATAACTGTCAACCAGTTCATCTCCTACCTGTTCTCGTATTGAATCACAGGTATCCTGCGAAAGCTGGCGCATCTGCGCATATAATTCTTCAGATGGAGTGATAACCTCTGTTCCAGATTCCTCAATAATCTTTAATCTGTCCTCAATTCTCTCATCTGCCTGCTCTCTGGCATAATTTTTAGCAGTAACAGCTGCCTCTGTCATAATCTCCTGTTCTTCTTCATTCAAACTGTCAAATAGTTCTTCATTCATAAATAACACGATATAATGAGGCAGATGGTTTGTCTCCACAATATAATCCTGCTGTTCATAAAGCTTGCCTGACACAATAACTTCTACAGGATTTTCCTCCGCGTCTATAGTTTTCTGCTGTAAACCAATATACACTTCACTGAATGCCATAGGTGTCGGATTAGAATTGAGATTTTTCCAGAAAGAAAGCTGATTTGCATTTTCCATAGTTCGAATCTTCTGACCTTTAAAATCATTAATATCTTCAATTTTTACATTTGTCGTCATCACTCGAAATCCCTGGTCTGCAATACTCAACAGTTCATATCCGTATTTATTATATGCTGCTTCCAGTTCTCCATAAAACTCCTCATTATCCACTGCTTTTCGTGCATCTTCAATAGAATCAAACGCACATGGATAATCAAACACTGCAGTTTCCGGAATATAACTTACCTGTGGTGCTGTATTCTGCACAACAAAAGGAATGTCTCCCTCTTCGCAGCTCTCCAGCAGCTCAGAATCATTTCCAATGGTAGAGTTTGGATAAATATCAATTGCCATCTTTCCACCACTGAGCTTTGAAACTTCCTCTGCAAACTTTTCTGCAAAAACCTGCGTCACGGTATCCTCCGGGCTGCTTGTCCCCAATGGCCATGCATAAACTGCTTTTTCCTCTTTCTCATCTTCCTTTGTGATACCACATCCGGAGATGCCGGAACAGACAGCAGACATAATAATTACAAGGGTTATACATGATGTGATATTTTTTTTGATCATTTTTTTCTCTTTTCTCATATACAATCCCTCCTACAAGGCAAGGCTGATTGCCGGAACAAACGTGATCAGCAGTAATGCTATAAGAAACAGAACAATCATAGGAACTGCTTTCCTGGCAATCTCCATAACAGGTACGCCTGACATAGATCCGGCCACAAACAGATTCACTCCCAATGGAGGAGTAACAAATCCAACGGCCAGATTGACTACCATCATGATACCAAACTGTATCGGATTCATTCCAATCTCCACAATAATAGGAAGAAGTATCGGTGTTGTAATCAGAATTGCAGGACTGGTATCCATTACCATTCCCACAAATAAAAGGAACAGATTAATCACCAGAAGAATAATAACCGGATTTGAAAAACTGTTCAATATCCATCCACTGATTCCCTGTGGTACCTTCAGAAGTGTAAGAACCCGGGAAAACGCAGTAGATGCGATCAGGATCAGAAGTAGTGGTCCATATGTATGTACTGCTTCTGATAAAATTGCCAGAATATCCTTTACCCTGAGAGATTTATAGATTACAAGACTTACAAAAAGCGCATAAAATACAGAAATTACTGCAGCCTCTGTCGGAGAAGCAATTCCACCATATATGCATCCCAGAATAATAACCGGTGTCAGAATTGCCCAGATTCCATCTTTCATCAACTTTATCAGGCCTCTTGATCTGAGCGTGTCCACTACCATATGAATACTTTCCTTATCTTCTCCATGCTTCCAACAGTAAAACTTCGCATATCCCATCAGTAAAACTGCAATCAGGATTCCGGGAACGATTCCTGCTTTAAATAAATTTCCTACTGACTCACCAGATGCCATAGAAAATAAGATAAACGGAATACTTGGAGGTATGATTACTCCCAATCCTCCGGCAACCGCTACAATTGCTGTAGAAAATTTCTTATCATAACCGAGGTTTGTAAGAATTGGTATTGTCATGCTTCCTACTGCTGCTACTGTTGCAGGTGCTGATCCCGAAATTGCTCCATAAAACAGACAGGTAATAATTACTGCACAAGGAACACCCGCTCTGAAATTTCCAATAAAATAGGTAAACACATCAAAAATCTTTCTTGATACACCACCTCTTGCCATGATGATTCCTGAAAGAACAAACATCGGAATTGCAAGAAGCGGAAAGCTGTCAAGACCGCCCAGCATAGAACGAAGTACATAAGACACACTTCCTGCAAATCCAGGATCAATGATTCCTGGAAAAAGTGATGCTATTCCTACAGAACTGGCAATCGGAACTGCCACGATCAGCAGCACAAAAAATACGACAAAAATTGCTATTCCCTGCATTCTTCGCCCTCCTTCAATTCTTTTATTTTCTTCCATATCTGCTGGAGTAATCGGAACTCTGCCAGTATAAATCCCAGCATTGGTGCTGCCTGAAGAATCCACATCGGCATTCCCATAGCTGTACTTGTCCGTCCGCTTTCCATAACTTTAAAAAATGATGTGCATGACTGAGGAATCAGATATCCAAAAAATATTGCCTCTATTACATAGTCCACACATAAAATAAATGTTTTAAGTTTAAATGAAAATGCAGAAATAAACTGATCAATACGAATTGCAATTGAATTGCGTACCGCAAAACCAATACTTAAAAATCCACTCCACACAAACAGATATCTGGTAAGTTCCTCTGTCCATGAAATAGAGCAATTAAAAAGGTATCTTGCAACAATCTGTGCTCCCATTACAATCGTCATTACTGAGAGAAGTACGATCATTACAGCTTCCTCAAAATATTCATTCAACCATTTTATAACTTTCACAAGGTCCTCCTTTTCTGAAACAGCCCTATATGCTGTTCCTGTACGATGCCCTATGAGTACAGGCCGTCCGGTTAACTGATCCGGTTAACTGACGGCCTGTATATCTCTACCTTTTGCTACTTTCTATCATTTTTCTGTAACCTGCATTGACAAAAACTGCAAGACCTACACCAATGGCTGTTATCACAATATTCAGAATAACCACTGCACCGGCACCTTTTTCAGCACCTATTTTTCCTGCAAGCGATAAAATCGTATAATTTGATAAACTGGATGCGATCATAATAATGCTGGTAATTGTTCCTTTAATATCTGGAAACAGATCATTCACCGTCGCTGTTGCAAGCTGAAGAACACCTCCTGCTGCAGAATATCCGATCACAAACGCTCCTATCATACAAATCTGAGGAGTTTTTATCATATAAACCAGACTCAGCATGATCAGCGAAATAACTGGATAGATCAACAGGAAACGAACTGCTTTAAACCTGCTCACCAGCATTGCAGTAACAAAGATTGCCAGAATAGTTCCTGCTGAATAAAATGTCTGCATGGAACCTGGATCTGTCATGCCAGCAACTTCTTTGCCAAATGTCTGTGCACAATTGAGCCAGAGCTGAAAAGTTGCTGTACATGTGAATCCAATTAAAATCAACGCTACACTCTGAGGTGTAAACTTAGCTTTTTTAAGGCTCTGTAAAAAAGAATCTGATTTATCCTGAGTATTTGCACTTTTGGGCATTGGTACGATCAATACCAAAATACCTATTATCAAAATTGCACCTGCCGCCAAATACATTAAAACACTGTAAGGAAAACCTGTTCCGGCAATAAAACCTATCAGAAACGGCATCAATAACTGTGCTACAGAAACAAACAGTTTCGTCAACATGGTTGCCAGTCCTGATCTTGGTTCCAGAATTTCCACACATGCCGGAATAACTCCTGTATCCAGAAAAGAATTCGCTGCTCCTCCAAGAATCGCTGCTGCATATGCAACCTGCATATTAGGTGACATTGCAATTCCGACAAAAAACAGAATGTAAAATCCTATCCCTATCAAAGCACAGGGCCGTCGTCCCATCTTATCTGAAATCGGACCCGAAAATGGAAGCGAGATCAGACGTCCAAGCCCCAATGCTGCTGCTACAAGTGTTACCTGTTCGATTCCGGCACCCCACTGTCCGGAAAGGAATTCTTTTATTGCCTGCTGCCCTAATAAAGATGCCCCAATGCCATGTACAAAAAAAGTCAGATATAACACAAATGCACTTACATAATATTTGTTTTTACCCTGCATTGCTTTCTCCCTTCTCCTGTTTATTTTTCAGTTTCCGGTTTATGTAATGCATCCAGAATAAAATTAACTTCTTTAATTGATAACTGTCCCGGTGCAGAACTTCTCAGCGTACTTCCAAATGTAAGCGAAGATCCAAAAATCTCACCACTGATTCGACTGACTCCTCCAAGCCATCCCATAGACATTGTGATCAACGGTCCATCCGCATGTACATTTGCATACTGATTAGTTGCTGACAACAACGTCAGAACATCCTCTGTATTTTGCGGCATTACTGCAACTTTGGGCACATCTGCACCAAGTTCCCGCATTTTACACATTCTTTCTACAATAGTCTGGTCATTCGGTGTTTTCTCAAAATCATGGCTGGATATGACAACAACACATCCATTCTGATGAGCATACTCACAAAAATCTCTGCATACTTCATCTCCCATAAACAGTTCGATATCTATCAGATCCACTGTTTTACTCAATGCAAGGCTCCTGTTTAAGGAGACATACTCATCTAATGAAATGGGATTACTGCCGCCTTCTGTTCTGTAAGTAAATAAAATTGGCATTTCCCCTGCGATTTCTCTGAGTTTTTTTGACATCTTAACAGTTTTTCCGTCCGTATGAACATCTTCATAATAATCTGCCCGCCATTCAATCAGATCAGCACCGGTATCCTGTGCAAGTTTTGCTTCTTTCAGAATGTCCTCTTCAGATCTTCCTGTGATCGGAACACATACCTTCGGTCTGCCTTCCCCCAGTTTCATTCCTCTGATATTGATTGATTTTCTCATATTTTCCCACCTTATCTGTTGCTGAGATATCCATGTTTCCTTAAAGTTTTTAAAATGTTATGACCTTCTGCGATACCTTCAATAATTCTGCGGGCACGTACACTGTCACCGACATTCATAATCTCAACTTTTTCCTCTGCGGCAAAAACTTCTTCAAGTTCCTCAAGAACAGGACTTCTGGACTTCATTCCAAGACAGACAAAGCCATAATCAAATACATATTCTTTTAATTCTCCCTCCGGAGTTTTTACAGTAAAGCTGTCTTTGCTTACCGTTGTCAATGCTGTTTTTGGAAGTTCCGTGACATTATATTTTTCGATAATTTCTTTCATACGCAGTTTGCTTACTGGATCAAGATCCTTTCCAATCTGATCCATCATCTCAATAATTGTCACATTGGCACCTCTTGGAGCGAAGAACTCAACAACATCAAGTCCTACTGCACCTCCACCTACAACAGTAACTGTTTTTCCTTCCAGATTTTGTGGGAAACGGTCAATATTGTCAATCATTTTCAGAATGGAATATACTTTACTTCCCTCTTTGTCGATCCAGTCATAAAGCCCTTTTATTGGCGGCAATAATGGCTGGGATCCTGTCGCATTGACAATAATATTCGGCTTCAGGCATTTTACAAATTTTGCAGTTGCTTCTGTTCCTGTAAAAGTATACAGATTCGGAAGATTTTCGGCACGCACTGTCAGATAATCCACAAAATCATGGATTCGCTTCTTATCTGGTATTTTGCTGATCTGTGCTGCCAGTCCGCCCAGTTCTTCTTTCTTCTCCAGCAGGAATGTCTGACATCCCGCTTCTGCTGCTGTACATGCAGCTTCCAGTCCGGCTGTTCCACCACCAATGACTACTACATTACAAGGTTTTGAAACTTTTTCCTGCGTACTCCATTCATTCACTGTCGGATTTACTGTGCATCGAATAGGTGTATTTTGTGCCAGACGATGTCCCGCACAGCCAATATTACATGAAATACATTTACGGATTGAGCATTCTTCTCCGAATTCTACCTTATTTACCCAGTTCGAGTCAGCAATAAGTCCACGTCCCATTCCAATAAAATCTGCATCTCCGTTTTCCAGAATTTCTTCTGCTCTTTTTGGAGAACGGATATTTCCGGTTGTGATCGTTGGTTTACCGAATTTTTCTTTAACCGCTCTGGACATATAAGATCTCCAGCCGTCTTCTAACTGACAGCTGTCAATCTGATATTGAAGAGAACTGTTAAGTCCTGCCGAAACATCAATCACATCTGCTTCTTTTTCAAAATACGTCAGAAGTTCCAGTGTATCTTCCAGTGTATTTCCGCCTTTCACCAGTTCATCTGCACTGATTCTGCAGAAAATCGGGAAAAATGGTCCTACCTGTTTTCGCACTTCTTCCATTACCATTTTAGCAAAACGTGCACGATTTTCCGGGCTTCCTCCAAATTCATCGGTACGTTTGTTCATCGTAGGTGATAAGAACTGGCTGATCAGATATCCATGACCGGCATGTACCTCGACAGCATCAAATCCGGCTGCCTGTGCACGCTTCGCAGCTTCTCCGTATTTTTTGACGATTTCCAGAATCTCTTCTTTTGTCAATGGCCGTGGAACAGATCCGCCTGGTTTTGATGGAACATCGGATGCCGATACTGTCTGCATTCCAATCCTTTTGTCCATTGCCGATGCTCCTGCATGGTTTAACTGAACAGCAATACATGTCCCATACTGATGTACCGTCTCACATAATTTATAAAATCTCGGAATATAGTTGTCATGATCAATTCGAATCTGTGTGGTTCCGTTAGAGCCCAGTGGAAAATCAACACAGGCATTTTCCACAATGATCATTCCAGCACCGCCCTGTGCACGCTGTTCATAATAATCCATATGAAGGAAACTCATTTCTCCGTTCTGTTCACCATAATTAGTTCCCATCGGAGCCATAGACACTCTGTTCTTCACTGTCATTCTTCGAATGGTAATAGGTTCAAATAATTTTGGATACTTCTCATGTTTCTTCATTCTGACTGCCCTCACTTTCTAAGCATGACACTGCCCAAATTCTTCAG
Organism: uncultured Blautia sp.; assembly: GCA_934402155.1. Lineage (GTDB taxonomy): Bacteria > Bacillota > Clostridia > Lachnospirales > Lachnospiraceae > Blautia_A. The sequence continues at coordinate 9,876 of CAKRTP010000034.1, forward strand.
ATCCATAAGAATAAATATCATAATACTTCAGTAATTCCAGACCTTTTCTCAAATCTGTATCATAATCGTCAAATGTATTTGCCTCATAAGAAATATAGCCTTTATAAGAAATGGCTTTCAGTGTTTCAAATAATTTTTCATAATTAAATCCGTCCCAGAGCATCGGTACACGTCTTTCCGGAAATGCAAATTTTGGATTGTCTACATGAACATGTTTGATAAAATCCGCATATTCTTCAATTACAGAATAATCATGACCACCTGCTACAAACCATCTGAAATCCAGAAGAGTCTTCAGATTTTTGCATCCCAGTTTCTTTGCATACTGATATGCTTCTGGAATGCTGAGCACAGAATTGCAGATGGCAGAGGCCAGAGGCTCCATCATAATTGTGATATTATACTGCTGTGCAATCTCACATAATTTCACAATCAGTTCATCGTTTTTCTTTGCAGCTTCTTCCCATCCTGCCCCTTCTGGAAGGCTTCTAGTTTTGCCATTTCCGAATACAAAATATCTTGCTCCCATGCGGGCAGTACGATCAACTGCCCGTTTCAGGTATTCTGTATAGTATTCCATATCAAAACTTTCATCAGCAATCACTACATCCAGTGGAAGGGGATTATCAAAAACTTCACTTGCCAGACCAGTGTCTTTTATCTTTTTTCTTGCTTTCTGATATTCCAGGTCATCAAAAGACATAATTTCTTTTATATGAAGCTCAATTCCGTCATATCCGGCTGCTGCGATTCTGTCCGCTTCATTTACAAATCCAAAATGGCTGGTTTTCATCTTCATAGGTCTTACCCCCTGATCAATCGTTTTTAAGAATTACTTTTACCTCTTTTGAATGTCCGGAAACCAGATCCTCAAAGCTCTCCTGTACCTGATTCATTGGAACTACAGATGTAATAAGTTTCTTGAGGTCAAGCTTACCTTCCTCAATCATTTTCGGAATCTCATAAAGTTCATCTACATAACAGTAGCTTCCTTTTAATTTCATCTCATGAGCAACCGCATATTTATATTCAAATCCGTCCATATGCTCTGTTGCCATACCAATCATCGCAACTTCACCGCCATTTTTGACCATCTTCATGCTTGTATTCAGGCTGACTGCAATTCCTACACAGTCTGCACCGGCATCTGCACCTTTTCCACCTGTGATTTCCATAACTCTTGCAACCGGATCTTCTTCCTTGGAGTTAATAACATAAGAAGCACCACACTCTTTTGCTTTTTTCAGACGTTCTTCATTCAGGTCAATACTGATGACATCTTTTGCTCCAAGATATTTCAGACATTCCAGAGCTAACAGTCCAATAGGACCTGCACCAAAAACTGTAACTGTTTTATCTTTTACATCGCTTAACATCTTGACTCCACGAAGTGCTACAGATGTCGGCTCAAACATAGAACCTTCTTCAAAACTGATCTTATCAGAAATCGGAATCAGTTTATCTGCCGGTACTACCACATAGTCTGCCATCGCTCCGTCATAACCGCCAGCCGGCATAGTAGTTCCCGGAATAAAGCGTTCTTCACAGAGATTTGGAAGTCCTGCCAGACAGTCTGGACATTTTCCACATGGAATATTCGGATAAACTACCACTCTTCCTCCTACTGGTACTTCTGGATTTTTTACGTCATCACCATATTTATCCACTACGCCAGAGAACTCATGTCCCATTACCAGCGGAGCTACTCGCATTGCACTTGTTCCTTTAAACCCACCAGTATCAGATCCACAGATAGACACTGCTTTTACTTTAATTCGAACCTGTCCTTTTCCTGGTTCCGGTACTTCTCTTTCCTGCTCTTCAATCTTAAAAGGTGCTACATAACAGTATGCTTTCATTTTAACGCTCATAATAATCCTCCTGTCTTATCAGATATTTGACTCCTGTTAGTAAATTCTTTTATTCAAATGAAATCTGAACCTTAATTTCGTCATTGTCCGGTGTATTCAAAATGTCGAATGCTTTCTTTCCATCTTTCAGCGGGAAAGTAGATGTGATCAGATCTTCTACGACCAGTTTTTCCTCTGCCAGCATCTGAGCTGCTTCTTTCATTTCCGTTGTAAACATATAGCTTCCCATAAAAGTAAGACCACGGCCTACGATTTCCATAGGATCAATCTCTACTTTTGCATGTGCAAGTGCGACTAATACACTTGTTCCTCCATTTTTTACCATTTCAAAAGACTGATTGATAAGAAATTCTCCTGCTGCATTGATTACGCGATCTGCTCCATATCCATCTGTCAGTGATTTTACGGCTGCCACTGCATCTTCTTTTTTGGAATTGATCACATGATCTGCACCACATTCTTTTGCTTTTTCCAGCCGCTTATCAATAATGTCTGATACAATAACGTTTTCAACTCCAAGTGCCTTCAGAAATTTCACGATCAAAAGACCTATCGGTCCTGCACCAAGAACTACTGTATTCTTCTCCTCCGATGTAAGTCCCTTTTTTGCACATGCAAGAGTTACACCACAAGGCTCAAGAAGTGCTGCTGATTCATAAGATACATTATCTGCAATCGGAACTACCATCCAGTCCGGAACTGTCACGTACTCTCTCATTGCCCCATCTGTCTGTGTTCCTCCAATGGCGGTTCCCAGACTTTTTCTGTTTCCGCAGAGATTTCCTTCTCCTCGTTTACAAAAATAACATTCATTGCAGAGAACCATTGGGTTAACGGTAACTCTCTGTCCTTTCTTTAAGGAAGTAACACCTTCTCCAATTTCTGTGATATCTCCTGAAAACTCATGGCCTAATACAAGCGGCGGCATAAATCTGTCAGAAGCATGTCTGTATGCACCAAGATCTGAGCCACAGATAGAAACCTTTTTGATTTTAATCTGTACCTCTCCCTTTTTCGGTAAAGGAATTTCTCTTTCCTGTACTTCTAATACGCCTGGTCCCTGATATACAAGTGCTTTCATCGTTTCTTGCATTTTCCGATCCTTCTTTCTTTTATTTTGTCCATACAGCCCTCTTCAAACAGCCGAACTGTGCGGAGGTCTTGAATGTTCTGATTTGGTAGATAATCATAGCAATTAAGCAGTGCGACTGTCTGAAGAATGCTGTATGGTTATTCCTGCGGCTTTATTAAAAGCCGCAGGAATAATTAATAGAGCAGGTAAATAATATGGGATTTTTATTCAGTTATCAGATTTTTACACAATATGAATTAGCAAGGCCATGCAATTGTGTAGATGTGTTTTCCGCCATGTGTAGGTCCTTTAAGAAGCTTTTCGATTTCTTCCGGATCTCTCTGGCTCATATATTTTGCATCCGGGAGTACTCCTGGAGGGCATGCCTCAAGAATATCATGATGCAGTTTAACAAGATAATCGCAAACTTTCTCGATGCAGGCAGTTGCTTTTTTCGGATCTGCTTCTGTTGCATGTCCAAGTACACCCTGTGGTGCTGTTACACATTCAATACCAGCATTTCCTACTACGCAGTGTCCCGGGATCGGATTTCCATAAATATCTCCACCACGGTCAACATGTCCAGCCGGAAGAATTCCATGAACATCTGTATCCTCTGCATGTTCCATGTCGCAGTATTCCGGGAAGAGTGCCAGAGAAATACTCTGTTCAGCCTCACATGCATGCTGGAATGGTCTGTTGAATGGTCCGCCATGCTCTTTGTCCATCAGTGTCTGTGCCATTACGCGCGGAAGGTCTACAAAGTAGATCATTGCCGGTACCTGATACTTTTTGCCCCATTCCTGGATTGCAACCGGAAGTGAGTATTCCTGACCATGCATACTGATAAAGATCATTTTACGGAATCCGGTATTCCAGAAACCGGTAATGATAGCTCTGAGGAAAGAGCAGAATACATCATCCGGAAGCGGAATAGTACATGGCTGTCCGATATGATGGAACGGATGAGAACCGTACCATACTGGTTCAGCTACTGTACAACCGACTTTTTCTGCAACCATTTCTGCGATACGGGAAACAATAAATGTATCTTCGCCGATCGGCCCAGAATTACCATGATTTTCTGTAGAACCTACCGGAATAATGATGACATCATCTTTTTCCAGTCTCTGTTCAACATCTCTTTTTGTCATTGTCTGATAATACATCTTGTTTGCGGACTCCATCTGTCCTGCATTTGGGAATTTCCATTCTGCCATTGTTTCTTCCTCCTTAAAATGATTAATCTTTTTTATTATCGTTTCTTTTTATATCATAAATGGATCAGGCCATTATGAACTTATTTATAAATCAGTTACACTTTTTGTAATGCTCTGATTCTCTGCTGGTAGCTGTCTGTTCCAATGCCATTTACAAGCTTTATGATCTTTTCGCCGGCTTCCATGATCTTTTCAAAATCCATTCCAGTTTCAATTCCCATTGAATCCAGCATAAAAAGCACATCTTCTGTTGAAATATTTCCAGTTGCACCTTTTATATATGGACATCCTCCAAGTCCGGCCAGAGAAGTATCAATTTTATCAATTCCTGCTTCCATTGCCGCTACTACATTTGCAAGACCCATTCCTCTTGTATTATGCATATGAAGCATCCAGTCCATTTCCGGGAAATCCTCCCGTAATGCCATTGTTCTCTCATAAACCATCTTCGGTGTTCCAAGTCCTGCAGAATCAGAAAGGGAAACCTGTGTTGCACCCGCATCTGCAAATGCCTTTACGATTTCTTTGATTGTCTCATAGGGAATTACTCCTTCCCACTGAGATGCAAACGGTAATGATATCGAACCGGCAAATCCCATGTTATTGTCTCTTGCAATCTGACCTGATTCTGCAAAAGTTTTCATAGATTCCAGTGGTGATCTTCCTGCACCGGCTTTATTATGTGCCATGCTTGCAGACACATTTAATTTAATTTTCTGACATCCACAGGCGGCAGCCCGTCTTACATCATCCGGAAGATATACCAGTCCTCTGTATTCAACTCCATCTTTTTTGTGAAGTTTCTCAAAGACTTTGTCAGTATCTTTCATCTTGTACATCGTTTCGTAGGTGGAAAAAGCACCAACTTCAACACATTTACATCCTGCGTTAACAACTTCTTCGATAATTCTTACCTTTTCTTCCACAGGATAGATCTCCGGTGCTGTCTGAAATCCATCTCTTGTAACTACTTCACAAAGCGTTACCTTTTCAGGAAAAATCTTTTTCGTCACTTTTTTCATTCCATCCTTTCTTTATTTTCTGTATCTTTTGTTATTTTCTTAACTTTTTCTGTTATGCATCGGTTATATATAACTGATGCATCAGTTGATGTAAAAAAAATTATTTTCCAATGCAGAAGAGATTTTTCAATCTCCCTGCATCTGATTTTTTTCATACTCCAATGCGTACATAACCTTCACGCATTCTCTGAATAGCGTCTCTTGTGTGTTTACGGATTACTCCTACAGCTTCTTCGTATTTACCTTCATCCACCAGTGCCATAAACTTCCGGTGTTCCTCAATTGGTATCCGGCTATGCTCTGTCGCTACACTGTTAGATGCCGCACGATATTGACTTCTTATGTTTTCGTAAAATTCATATAATTTTTTATTATTCATAAGACCAATCATATAGCAGTGAAATTCGGAATCTACCTCGCTGTATCTTGCAAAATCTCCTTCATTCAGTGCTGCTTCCTGCTCATCTATCTTCTTTCTCAGTATTTCCTTATCTTTGTCTGTAAGATGAGGAAGTACAATTGGAAGGACATACTGCTCAACACATTCTCTGCTCTGATAAATATCTGTGATATCTCTCAGATCCATTCGGACTGTAAAAAATCCAACTTTTGGAACCAGTCTCAACATTCCCTCAGAATGAAGTCGTAAAAGTGCCTCTCTGGTAGGCGTATAACTGAAGTTCAGTTCTTCTGCACACTTTCTGACACTAAAGAAAGTATCCGGTTCGGCCTCCAATATCAGTTCTTTCAGGCGCTCATATGCCTGTTCGCTTCTAGATGCCATTTTTGTTATTGCTCCTTTACTTTTTGTTTGCTTCATCTGATGTATCAATAATACATCAGTTTTATTGTGTTGTAAATTGGCAGATTATATGATATATTTTCTATTTTTTTGTATAATTTTGCCAATAAAAAAGTGCAAACCTCTTTCTAGTGTTCACACTTTATATTTTACATCGTATCACTCATGCTTGTCAGAAGCACTTCTTTATACCAGTTCAATTCTGACCTGTGACAACTCCCCTGATAGTATACTCTGTATCAACCTGAACACAGCACCTATCCGATATTCACCTCTCCGGCAATGTTCATAGAAAAATATTCTTTCATTTCGCGCAGATCAGTTGTCTGACCAAGTACCCACATGAGTTTGGTCACAGCTGCTTCTGTCGTCATATCGTATGCCTGGATCACACCTTTCTCCAGTGCAAGACGACCGGTTTCATATACAGACAGATTACTTCCTTCATACAGACACTGACTTCCGGCAAGCACCAGCATTCCCTTATTGATCACTTCACCGACTTTTCCTGTAAAATCATTTTTTACAAAAGGCATTCCGCCCAATCCAAAGCCCTCAATGTAGACTGCCCTGTATCCTTTTTCATAGTACATATCCAGTATCTCCGGACTGATCCCCGGATATAATTTCAAAAGCGCCACCTGATCAGAATATGCTGTCTGCGGTTTGAA